>NZ_JANHZQ010000040.1:0-42531 GCF_041414725.1 Alteromonas sp. DY56-G5
GTCATGAATGTTCCCTTTATTTTTTATCTTACTGAATTTTAGTCATTATTTGTGGGGATACCTCAGACTCTGACCCCTTTATTTTTAGAAACGTCGCGTTGGCTCAACTAGCTCAAACCTGCGAACACTTAACCACAAACTGTTTGGAAATAAGTTAATGTACTCTGACCCCATTTTTTATATCGCGACTTGGAAGCTTATTAATGTACTCTGACCCCAATATTTTGCAGCAGCTGTTTGGTTTTTCGGCGTTTCGCGAGGGACAGAAGGAGGCAGTGGAATCACTGCTTGGTGGAAATTCAACGCTAGCGATTTTTCCCACTGGCTCGGGCAAATCATTGTGCTATCAGTTTGTTGCTACGCAATTGCCACACTTGACCTTGGTTGTGTCGCCACTATTAGCGCTGATGAAAGATCAGCTGGAGTTTCTTCATAGCAAAGGCATTGCAGCAGCGAGTATCGACTCTACGCTAACGCCCGAGCAAAACAAGCAGGTGATGAACGACGTGCGTTCTGGGCAGTGTAAAATTTTAATGGTGTCAGTGGAGCGTTTTAAGAACGAGCGTTTTAGACAGTTTATTGAATCTGTTCAAGTAAGTATGCTAGTTGTCGATGAAGCACACTGTATCTCTGAGTGGGGCCACAACTTTCGCCCTGACTACTTAAAACTCCCCGCGTATCAGAAAGAGCTTAATATTCCGTTAGTACTTCTGCTCACAGCTACTGCCACTAAAAAAGTAAAAGAAGATATGGCAGCGCGCTTTGATGTTGCGCCAGCCAACATTATTCAAACAGGGTTTTATCGACCCAACTTGAATTTGCATGTTCGCCCAGTACATGAACCATATAAAAACCAAGCCTTACTTGAAGAAATTCAAAAACAGAAAGGTGCGGGTATCGTTTATGTCACGCTGCAAAATAGTGCAGAAGAAGTAGCCCGGGTCCTACAGCAACAAGGGTTTGCTGCAAAGGCTTATCACGCTGGTCTCGACAGTGATGTAAGACAAGGTATCCAGCAAGATTTTATGCACAATAAGCTTCAAGTTGTTGTGGCTACCATTGCATTTGGCATGGGCATTGATAAGTCGGATATTCGCTTTGTTGTTCATTACGACTTACCAAAGTCTATTGAAAACTACAGTCAAGAAATTGGCCGAGGTGGACGAGACGGTAAAGCCGCAAACTGCACGGTTTTAGCTAACCTTGACGGGCTAGTCACCATAGAGAACTTCGTTTATGGCGATACACCAGATAAAAGCGCCATTCAATGCGTAATAGATGATATCAGCGCACAGGCCCCCGCTCACATAAATTCAGCGGCGCACAATGATTCACCTACCAACGGCGAAAACAATGTTTACCAGTGGGAAACGCAAATTAATAGCTTATCGAGTGCCAGCAACATACGACAGCTTCCGCTTAAAACCCTGCTGGTACAGCTTGAACTCGCCAACGTTATTCGCCCTTTGTATGCCTATTTTGCTGAATACAAATTTCGCTTTATTTCAGAGAAAACCACCATACTCGGCCTTTTCTCAGAAGAACGGGCTCGCTTTCTAGACGCCGTATTCACTCATTCAAATATGAAAAAGGTGTGGGGCATTGTAGATTTCGACAGTATTTATCAGCATTACGGCGCAGAGCGTGCAAGAGTGGTTGCCGCACTAGAGTATTTACATGAACACAATCATATTGAGCTTGCCTCGCGCTTAATAACTGACGTATACCGCGTGGACTACGAAAAACTGCAAAATGCCGACTTAGCTAATAATCTGGCTCACTATTTCGCTGAAAACGAGCGCAAAGAAATAGAACGTATCGCCGCGCTGGTAGGCTTCTTCGAACTTAATACTTGCTTAAGCTATAACTTATCGGCGTATTTTGACGATTCCCAAGCGCCCAATGAATGCGGGCACTGCAGTGTATGTCAGGGAAATGTGGCTAAGCTCAGCTATTCAAACCCAATTCCCACACCGAACCCAGACCAAATATCAGAGGCCATAGCAGCACTAAAAGCGCATTTGAGCGGAAAATTTGATGGCCCAATCACATCATCTATTTGCTGTCGTTTTCTAACTGGCATGACCATGCCTTTGTTCACTCGATTTAAAGTGAGACAAGTAAAGGGCTTTGGGTCTTGTGAAAACTGCCGATACGCTGATGTGAAAGCAATGGTAGATGCTATAAATCAGTGAACGTAGCAAATACCCTAAATCTAATTTATAGTGTTGAGTGAATCACAATTAGCAAGTGGTAAAGGAAAATATGACGCTAATTCAGGGACAAGAACATACTCCTAAGGGATCGCTAGTTGTAGTTGGCACTGGAATCAGTGTTGCGGGTCAAATGACGATAGCGACCAAAAGCCACATCGAAAATGCTGACATTGTGTACATGGGGATTATGAACAAAATTGGTGAACACGTGGTCACCAATATTAACCCGAACAGTGTGTCTTTAGACGACCTTTATCAAGAAGGGAAATCTCGCGCTGTCACCTATGCCCAAATGGCCGACCGCATCGTGCAATCAGTTGTTGAAGGTAAAAAAGTATGCGTGGCTTTTTATGGTCACCCAGGCGTATTTGTTACGCCTTCTCATGAGGCTATTCGCAGAGTGCGGGAACTTGGCCTAGATGCGCAAATGCTCCCCGGCGTGTCTGCAGAAGACTGCTTAATTGCGGATTTGGGAATAGATCCCTCTCGCTTTGGCTGTCAGTCTTATGAAGCAACTCAATTTTTGTTTCGCGATTACCGCATTGATCCTCACATGACGCAAATCATCTGGCAAATAGGTTTAGCCGGAGAAGCAACGCTAAGCGTGTTAGATGCTAATCACAGTGAATCTGGGCTTGCCATGCTGGCTGACATTCTGGCCGAGCACTACCCAGAAGATCACGAGCTGATTATTTACGAGGCAGCCACCCTGCCCCTTTGCGAGCCAAAAATACAAAAAGTGTTGCTTCGCGAATTACAGTTCGCCAAGCCAACATTAATTTCGACCCTAGTTGTACCCTCACTTGGCATGCCAGCATACCGTCAGGATCGTTTGGCAAAGCTAGGTTTAACTGAGCAGCAAGTTATTGACTTTAGATCTCCAAAAGTAAACTAAAAGGAAAAAACGACATGGCAAAGAAAACAATTGTAGATTTCTTGGTTGAGCTAGACAGCAACAGCAAACTAATGGATGCGTATAAAAAGGACCCTGTGGGCACTGCAGAAAAGTACGGTTTATCTGGTGAAGATCTTCAGCTAATTAAAGACCAAGACTGGGACGAAGTAGCCAAACGCTTTGATGATACAAGCAAGGCTACCCGCGTAATTAGCTACTAGTCGTTATCTTTTTAAGCTAGCTGAAGTAGAAAGTGAAGCGCCGTTTGAAATGTATCTTCGCTATCGTTTGTTTTACGATGGCGCTTCCTACTTTTGCGCTTTTAAAAGAACCACTTAACACCACATCATCAGTCACTACGCTAGACGAACTGAAACAGCGTATTCAAAACAACGATGAGTCTGTAGAAACCACATTCACCGAGCTAGGCTACTTCTTCGACGCCCATCCGAATGCTTTTCAACAAGCCCGCTTATTCAACCTAAGAGCTTATAAGCACATACTTGAGCAAGACCTTGTTGCGGGGTACGAAACTCTGTTGGAAGCCCGCAAGCTTGCGAAAAAAGGCGGCAACACCATGGCGCTGGCAGAATCTTTTCGCTTAGAAGGGCTAATTTTGGACTTGTCAGGTGAGCATGCTCGTGCACTCGAAGCGCTCAACAAATCCCTTGCTGCTTTCATTGAAGTAAATAGCGATAACGCCTTGCTTGTATATAGCGCTATGGGCAATGTGTACATGTCGCTGCAAAACTACGAAATGATGTTGCAGCTAGGTCAAAACTTCCTCGCCGCAGCCCAGCGTTTAAATGATAAAGAAAACAAAGCCATTGCTTACTTTTTCCAAGGTTACGCGCAAACGGAACTGGGCGACTATCAAGACGCTAAAATAAGCCTTCTGCTGGCAGAAGAATTGTTCAAAGAGGTGCACTACCCCTTTATTGGCATTGTTCATACCAAAATGGCTGAGCTACATATCGCCCAAGGCAATTTAACTGAAGCGCTGACCATGTTGAACCGCGCTGCGGAATCAGATCGCAAAGTTGGTTTTAAATACAACGAAGGGTCTAGACTACTGCGCTTGGTCGACATCTACATTAAACGCAATCAAATAGACTTGGCTATTAGCGAACTTGAAGGTGGATTAAAAAAAGACGCCATAAAGAACGACAAATCAGTGGTTTTAAGCATGTTGGAAAAGCTCATTTCACTCCTTGAATCAACCAACAATTTTGAAGCCGCATTAGAATATTCAAAGCTATACACGAAAACTTATGAAGAGAGTTTTAATGAACAGCAGTCAAGATTGTTAGCCCTTAACCGCGTGCGGCTTTCTATTTCCGAAAAAGAAGAAACCATCAAGCTTCTAGAGAAAGACAACCAGTTAAAAGAGCAGCGTAACCTTATACAGAAAAAGCAAAACACGTTTCAGCTGTATTTCATCGGTTTCGTGATCCTTTCATTGGGCTTAGTCGTTGGCCTATGGCTTAGAACTCGCCAACAACGTAAGGCGCTCGATGCACTTACTCAAGACCTTCAGAAAGCAACAAAAGCAAAATCTGACTTTCTTGCACGCATGAGTCACGAAATTCGCACGCCGCTTAACGCCATTATCGGCCTGACCAAGCTTTCGCAGCGGGCTGCAGAAGATAAAGATCAACAAACGAACCTTATTCAGATAGAAGGCGCATCGCAAACCCTACTAAGTATAATTAACGACATACTCGACTTCTCGAAAATAGAAGCGGGCAAGCTTGATATTGAATCGACGCAATTCAATTTAGACGCGCTAGTAAACCAAACCATTAGATTGCATTTAGGGCGCGCTGAGGAAAAGCACATAGAGCTTATTCAGCATATATCACGTGACGTACCGTTAAACCTTATCGGCGACCCGTTACGCATACAGCAAATTCTAAGCAATTTAGTTAGCAACGCTCTTAAGTTTACCGAGGATGGACTGATTTCGGTAAGCGTTAGATGCACGCATAATGTAGAAGACATTCAGCTTGAATTTGAAGTTAAAGACACAGGGATTGGGCTAAACAGCACGCAAAAGGCATTGCTATTTCAACCATTTAACCAAGGTGATGAGTCTATATCTCGCCGATACGGCGGCACCGGCCTAGGCTTAGCAATATGTAAGCAGTTAGTCACATTAATGGGCGGAGAGATCTGGGTTGAGAGCCAACTTGGAAAAGGCGCAAGCTTTCATTTTACCGTAACCGTTAAACAGGATGCTTCCCAACAAATTGTATCGCCGTCTAAGCAACTTTCGTTACTTAAGGTGCTTATTGCTGATGACATTGGCGTGTCGCGCGACGCTATTATCGAGTCGCTATCGGTAGCTAACATTAGAGCGGATGTTGCGACCGGCGGTAAAGAAGCCGTAGCCAAAATGCGTGCTGCTGTGGGAAACAGTGCGCCTTACGACGTACTTATTTTAGATTGGAATATGCCTGACATCGATGGATTGGAAGTCGCAGCCATCATGAAACAGGAATTTTCAATTAAGCCACCGAAGGTGATAATGCTGTATGCATTCGAGTCGCCTCATATGCGAGAGCAGGCGAACCAACTAGGTATTCGAACCTTCATTAAAAAGCCTTTTAGCACCAGTGAGCTTGTAGATAAGCTACAAGAGCTTTGCTTAAACGTGAACACAAGAACCCTACCAGCAGATGCTGCGCCTGTGCCTAATCTGCGAGGAACGAAGATCCTTTTCGCAGAAGACAATACGCTGAATCAAAAAGTAACCCTTGGTCTGTTAAACGACACCCACGCGAATATTGAAGTGGTTAGCAACGGCTTTGAAGCCATAAAAGCCTTACGTGAAGATAACAGCTATGACGTGGTATTGATGGATATTCAAATGCCCGTTATGGATGGGTTAACAGCAGCTAAAAAAATCAGAGATGAGCTGAAGTTAACGTTGCCGATTATTGCCATGACGGCTCACGCCATGCAGCAAGACATCGACAAGAGCCTGGCAGCGGGCATGGACGGCCACATCAACAAACCGGTTGACCCAAACCGCTTCTTTGACGTGCTTGTTGAAGTGCTAAATAAAGGAAAGTCGACGGCGACCACTGAAGTAACCGGCGAGGCGAGAATAGAGGCATCATCATTGACATCCATAGACAAGCCTAAAGCATTACAGGCGGTAATGGGTGATGATGAACTTTATAATGACCTACTAAACGATTTTCTAGAGCTAGAAGATGAGCTTAACGCGCTTAAACAAGCCATAGATAATCGTGACTTCCCTTCTATTTCGCGAAATGCGCATATTTTCACAACTGCTCTTCGGTACATCGGCGCTTATACGCTTGCGGAATTGGCAAGTTCAATAGAATTAACCATAAAACGTAACGAGCACAAAACAGCAGATAAATTCAGTAATCAATTAGAAGTGCTATACAACGCTTTATTAGAATTAAGAGAAAAAGTTAAGAAAAGGTAATTTAAAGGAAGGACGCAAAGAACGTTCATTTACTCTCGCACTATGAACGTTAGTAATCATTGTGGGCTTACACAATGAGACAATGAAACCGCGAACTGATTTTTTCCTTGTTTTTTAGCTTTATAAAGAGAACTATCCGCCTTTTGATAAGCAGATTCATACTGTGCGTAAAAATCGTTAATTGGTGCAACTCCAACGCTTACTGTAACTTGGATATTCACACCATTATCTAAATAAAAAGATTCGCTAGAAACGCTTTTTACCAACCTATCAGCTAACTTTTCTATTTTATCTTCAGAGCACACAAAAATTACGAACTCTTCTCCTCCTAATCTAGCGAGAACATCTCCGCTTCTAACTACACTTGATAAACGTGTGGAAACTTCCTGAAGGACTTTATCGCCATAAGAGTGTCCATAAGTATCGTTAATCTTCTTAAAGTCGTCGATATCTACAATGAGAAGAAAGCCACTGGCATCGTCTTTTATACTCATTGCAGCTTCAAAACCTCTGCGATTAAGTAATGCAGTAAGCGGATCATGATTCGCAGACGTTTCAGCCGCTTTTAAAGCTGATACTCGCTTTTTATTCAAAATTCCGGCTATCGTTAAAAGTGAAAAGAAAAACAATAGGTTTAATGCCAATATAATAGAAAGCATGATGGTATTAGCCGCGACTTCTTGATACTCAATGACGGCATCGGACACTGCTTCTACTGCAGAGGAAGAAAACAAAACAGCCAAGAAAGATAGCTTTTTCACTGATGTCCCTTTCGCTTAAGTAAATAAATAATTTCAATGAAAAAACAAGGAATACTAAAATAGACGACAGAGATTAACCCCACAGCTAAAACAGGCCCTGTAAGTAATATAGGTAATGATGAGAGCAACACGAGCTTTGCTGCTAGAAGATGCATCCACCCCATAACAAGCAACATTAATCCACAATAGCGAAATGGCAATTGCGTCATGTTACGGTGAAAAATCATTAACCCAATAAGGAAAATGCTTAAAGAAATGGCAGCGTATACGTTTGCTGTAGTGTGTAAATTTGCTAATAGGTTACTAAACGTTAAATCACTGAAATTCCAAAATTCAGGCAATCGAGCTAGAGCAAAAAACTCTAGATTGGCGAAGAGGTTTATAAAATCTAAAACCGGGATGGATAGCTTGTCTTCATCGATATCCAGAAGAAATATAAGCCTAGCAACAAAGAAAATTGAGAAAACAGATAAGAGCAGAGTAGTGTAGTTAAGCTGCGGTGACAGCTTTGGTGAGTACTTTGCTCTTGCTGCCAATTTAGTTTGGGAACTAAATTGATTTGTTTAGTGACTCAAAATTCCCAAAGTAACAACAACTTCGACTCTAGCATTCCAATTTTTATTTTTAAGGCCTTGATACTACTACTTGAGAGTATTTGGTAGTGTTAAGGCTCTATATCAAAACAGCGCGGTTCTGATGCAATGAGCGCCCTTCGTTAATTCAACTGACCAATATAGATTGAGTCGCAACTATTAATTTTTTTATTCTTCGAAAAAGCCAACTCATCATTAGCCACGCGGCTTTTAATGAAATAACGTATAGTTTAACCACACCATGAACCTAATTAAACTTTTCTTCATGTTTAAGTGAAATTTCGACGACGCCTGCTTTATTAACCTTCTTGTGTTTCACCAACCGAATTTAGTCAACATATTGAGGTACTCACATGAGAAAAAAATAAATTGATATCCTGGCTGAGTCAAAGAGGGACAATAGTATAAATAAGCAATTTAAGTTCCGCTCTACCTTATCTGTTTTCCGCTCATTTTCAATGCAGACGAATCACTCGGTGCACTGACGGTCGTGGCTATATAACGTTAAGGTATTTGAACAGGCAGCTATGAGTGAGGATCGTTCTAGCTAACCCCTTTTACGCAATTTCTCTATAAGGCTGCCTAGTCAGCCCAGCTCGGAAAGCCGCATCACGTTGCTGATTGCGGCTTTTTTACTCCCTTTACAGAATTTAATTACACAGGGCTAAATTTCTATTTAGTCGCGCGTCAACACGTGAAAACCTTTCTAATATTCATAAAAGCACATCAAAAAGATGGTAAATTGGTTAAATCGTAGAAGCCGCGCTTAAAAACTACGTAAATCAAACGCTGTTACCTTTTCTAATAGAGTCACAAAATAAAGGTACGTTTAACGCGAGACAAGGTGACGTGCGTTGAGGTTTTACCAAGGAGTAAAAAGTTGTTCAGGGTTGGACTATTCATTTTAATAACATTAATGAAATTTGCTCATGCAAATTCGAGTGACAGCATTGAGCAGAATAATGTTCTGGCGTTTCACGCAGACAATGCATTTCTTACTGAAAGGGTAAATCTGCAAGGCAATCCCTATTCTACTTCTGTCGATACGGTACAAATGCTAGTTGATGAAATAGGGTATACAGATCCGGTGCTTCATGTTCCTCTTGTGCGTTCTTTTGCGTATATGCAGCATGGCGAAAACATTTGCGTACTTAATAAAATAAAAGCACCTGAACGCGAAAAAAATCACCTTTACTCACTACCGCTTAGCTTTTTCCAGACACAGCGTTTTTACCAACTGGCTTCACTGCCACCAATAGAAAAAGAATTTTTGGATGAAAAAGGCAGAATACTGAGCATATCTCGTGTATTAGAAGCCTTTCCAGACTCTTTTATTGTGTTACCAGAAGAATACTCATTCGGTGAAAGGATAGATGACGATCTAAAGCAAGTTAATCGAGAGCAAATCCTTCGTATAGCAAATAATATTTATTACTCTCGCTTTATGGAAATGTTTTCAAAAGGAAAGTCTGATTTTGCGCTCATTTTTCCAGCAACTTTATACAGAAGTTTTGGAGAGAACATGCCTATTAAAGTGCGTAGTTACTCTATTGCAGATAACCCTGACTACGTATCAGGCCACGTTATCTGTCCCAATACGCCTCAGGGTGCAGAACACATAGAGCGTATAAACGCTGCAATTAAACGCATCTATTTAACACCTGCGTTTATTAATGCTCATACGCGCTATTTGCCCGCTCAGGACAAACAAAACTTGCGAACTATCATCGAGCAATCTATTGAAAAGTTAATGCTGTCCAATTAATGACTTGGTTATTTTTTGACAAGTTTGAGTGACTATGACAGCTTAGGTAAATTCAATTATAAAAAGAAACTCGCGCCTGATAGCGGGAAAGGGAATTTCAAATGTATCAAAAGCTTGTCTGTGTTTTTATCGGCGCCTTACTTACTTTTAGCCTTAGCTTTCACGTAAACGCCAAAGTGCGTGGCGAGGCCGTGGTTACAACAATAAAGTCAGAAATTTTGAATGAGTCGCGAGAACTGCTTATTCACTTACCTAATAACTATTCCCGCTACAAAGAATCCACCTACCCAGTTTTATACTTGCTAGATGGACAGCGTAATTTTGCCCATACCGTAGGCACGCTTGATCTGCTAAATCAGTCTGGAATGGCGCAGGAAATGATTGTTATCGGTATTACCAACACCGAGCGCACGCGAGACTTCACACCTACCTATGATGAAAGCTACAACCAGTGGGGAATATCTGGTGGTGCCGACAACTTTTTAGACTTTCTAGAAAAAGAACTAAAGCCTTACGTAGGGGCAAACTATCGCACCAATAACTACGCGATTGTTTCTGGGCATTCATTAAGCGCCCTTTTTACCTTATACGCACTGCAAGAGCGGCCTGAACTGTTTCAAGCTTACTTCGCATTTAGCCTAAGTTTGTGGTGGCACGACGAAGTGATATTTCCAGAGGCAAAAGCGTTCTTTGCGTCAGATAGCGACCTTAACAAATATCTATACATAAATATGGGTAACGAAGGTGGAAACATGCTAAGCGCATACGAACGTTACGCTGAACTGCTAAATAGCAGCGAACGAAAAGGGCTTACCTTTGATACCGAACTAGATACATCTGAAAGCCACAATACGACTGCTCTTGCAGGTATGAGCTTGGCGCTTCAAAAGCAGCTTAATTCGCTACGCCCAACAGGTGCGATAATACAAGAAGGTATTCCTGCGGTAGAGCAATACTATAAAGACCTTTCTGCAAAATACGCTTTTGAAGCAAAGCCAGAATATAAAGCCGTAAACCACGCGGGTTATGCGGCGCTAAACAACCAAGAGTTTGACTCTGCCATTACAATTTTTAAGAAAAATATAGCTCGCTTCCCTAACAAATCTGATGCCTACGACAGCCTGGCAGACGGTTATGAAGCTAACGGCGATTTAACCATGGCACTTGAAATGCGAGAGAAAGCGCTAGCAATGAGCTATGAAGAAAATGTTGAAAATGGTGCTTTTAAAACGCGGCTGGCAAACTTACGACAGAAGATTGCGGAAGGTACAGGCGACTAGCTATCAAGTGCCTGAACTAGAAAATCGTCAGCATTGACCGAATAATAGTAGGAACGTACTCTGGTACGTTCACTCGTAATGGAATACACATAATGACATCAATCAAGCTCTTTTCCTCTTTAACACTTTCGTTTTGTTTAGCTTCGTTATTGGGCTGTACAGAGTCTGAAACCCTGCCCGCCTCCCCTTCTGCTGCCGCAGAATCGCAAGAAGCCAACCTTTTAAAAACTGGGCTTACTGAACGCATTCGAATTGAAGGGCAAGAGGTTGATTACCAATCTTTGGAGCAAAGACAAGCGCATTATGATGTACCTGGTGTGTCTGTCGCGTTTATGAGAAATGGACAAATAGCTTGGACCATGCAAAGCGGCGTTAAAGATTTTACTTCTGAATTGGCTATTGATGAAAACACGGTGTTCCAAGCAGGCAGTATTTCAAAACCCGCATTTGCGGCAGTATTGATGAAGTACCGCGAAGATAACCCACTAGATTTAGATGCAGATGTTAATACCTTACTCACCAGCTGGCAGTTGCCTGAACATGAATGGACTGGGCAAGACGTTGTTTCTTTACGCAGATTGTTAAGCCACACGGCGGGTACCACAGTACATGGTTTTCCTGGTTACGCAGCGGGCGAACCAGTACCTAACTTGCAGCAAGTGCTAGAAGGTGCATTTCCAGCTAATACCGATGCCGTTGTTGTTGATATTCAACCTGGCACGCAAATGCGTTATTCCGGTGGCGGCACTACGCTTGCTCAGCTTACCTTGCAGGACGTAGCTAACGAGCCCCTGCCAACTATGTCACAACGGCTTATGTTTAAACCTTTAGGCATGACGCGTTCTGGCTTCGAACAACCCATATCGACCAACTTATCAAACAATATGGCTACGCCGTATGACGGAGACGGTGCGCCAATTAAGGGTGGCGCGCATACTTACGCTACGCTTGCAGCAGCAGGTATGTGGAGCACGCCATCAGACATGTTGAAATTGGCAAGTGGCGTGCGCAGTGCGTATTTAGGGCAGAAAACCGACTGGATATCGCAAGCCACCGCGCAGGAAATGTTAACCAACAATACGCCAAGCACTGAGCCGCCTAATGTAGGAATAGGCTTTTTTATCAATATGGATGATAACGGTGAAATTTTAGGCTTTGGTCACGGCGGCGCAGATGCTGGGTTTATGTCCCAACTATACATTGAGCTAGATACCGGCAACGGCTACGCCATTATGACGAACGGCAACAACGGTAGGCAGTTAATAACTGAACTAGAAATACGGCTAAAAGAAGCGTTAAACGTAGGCTACTCGGAAGCTGAAGTTAGGAAGTTAGTACCCATAAGCCAAAAGGAATTAAGTAAATATACTGGAACCTATGTGGTGACCAACCCAGTGAATGTTGATGTGGTGTTAGAAAAAACAGCCAATGGCTTTGTACTTAACGCGTTACCTTATGTTGAAAATGAAAAGTATTTTCATGAGGGCGGCGGTCGATTTTTTGCCAAGAATGGGAGTAGTATTCGTTTTGAGGGTGATGCTGAAAGCGATGGCGGATTGGTTAAGGCGCTTGTGATGGATGGGGGGATTCGGGGTGTTAGGAAAGAATAATTGGTAAAAGAAAAATTATTGAATTGTATTTAAAAAGTAGAGCGCGCTCAAATGTGACTCCATACATCCAAGGTTAGCCTAAGGCGCCCACCACCAACAACTTAATATTATTTCCTAAACCAAAGCAGAAAGCGCTAACCCGCTCTAAAAATGATGGCTCAGCTAGTGAAATTATTATTTTTTGACAATGGACATTCGGGTTATTACTTCTGTGGTATCGAGGCGCCAAGAATACTACTCTTCAATGCAACGAGGTTTTCTTGGTAGTGGGAGAGAATCTCTTCTATAACCACTACGGCTTCGCCCGGTAACCCTTCACGTACCTTCTCTGCTTCGCTTTTTTTATCATTCAGCGTATTAAGTTTTGTCTCTAATATTTGGTAATTACTTAGAAGTTCTGAATTTGTCGTCTGGAATGTCTTTAAGTTACTTTCCGCAGTGGTAAGTGTATTTTTTACTTTTTGCATTTCTTCATTGGCATCTTTGTATTCTCGGAGCAATGTTTTCGTGGGATTATCACTTGCCGTTACTTCAGACTGCTTTGAGGCAAAAGCGTCTTCTGCTTCTCGAAATCGCACTCGCGCAGAAGCGATATTCTGCTGCCTGACATCGAGCTCTTCAAAATAGTTTGTCAACGCCTGTTTCTCTGCCTTCAAGGCTGATTCCGTCGACTGCACTTCACTTTCGAGACTTTTAATCTCGGCATCTTTGGCCTTAATGCGAGCTGCGTAGTCTTCGTAGGTAGATGCTATTCGCTTCCTAATTCGCTGTTCAATGTTGCTGCTTAAGTCATCCGACTGCGTGCCTGTCGAACTACCAAATAACATACTCTGCGCTTGTTGCGTTGCTTGCTGCATGCCCGCCAAATTTCCTATAACATTTTCTGCCGTAGTCATGCCAGACGCTAATTTTGCCGCACTGACTAATAGGTTGGTACCTACTCTTTTATACGCCTGTAACATTTCGCTGGGGTCATTGTCGTAGTTTTTTAGATTCCAGTTTCCAATATCGTCTTTCACAAATACCATACTGGTTTTGCCATTACCCTGGGCAAATGCTGTATTGATTTTGGACCAGTTGTTGTCGTTAATAAGCCTTTCAATCATGCGAGTTCTGCTTTGCACAGGCCATTGCCGACTTTTTCTCGGTGTGGCATCTAACCACTCGAAAAGGTTTAAATAATCTGTACCTTCAGATTCTCTTAAAAACACACTGGTGGGCAAGAATTCCGCTTTTGCTTCGCCTCGCTGTTGCCGCACAATTGCATCAGTGCGAGCAAGAATTTCGTTACCTAATTCAGCAACAGTCACCGCTGCTCTTGCAATGGCGATGCGAGTGCGTTTGGAATTCGGCAAAATAGCCACCTGCGTTGTTGCCCAATGCTCTGCCCCTTCCGTTAAAAGCTTACCAACATTGGCAATGCGAGTAAGGCAGTCTTCGGTGACGCCCAAGCTGTGCTCGTTACCCGTGCCTGTTTTATTTGATTCACTTGGCGATGTAAGCAAGGTTTTTCTGCACTCCAGAATATTGTTTTTACCTTGATCAATCTGTGACACTCCTTTGTTATAAATATAGTTAAGTACGCTAAGTACGTTGAGCTTTACATCCGCTAACTGGGGACAAATTTGATGAGGTTGATCTTCTTTTTTTGTGGGTATGGTGGTATATTCGTACGGTTGTAAGAAGTCAAATTTGAGATGTTCGTCAGACCTATTGCTACTTGTAGGCTCTCGCTTTGTCGTCATCAAACTAAACCAATTGTGATCTTTCTCCGGGAAAATAGTAGAAAATAACCTGTCAACGGTTGCAGGGGCTTTATCTACTGATTCTAAAATATCTAATTCAGAATAGTAGTGTGCCGGAGCAGTACACTGCTTTATCATCTCATTCGGGTGCTCGGTACCAAATTCGCTTCGCGTACCGAAACAACCCAGTCTACATTCGCTGACTTGAATCGCCCGGGTTATGTTTTCCAAAACATGGGCAGTCAGGTTGATTGTGCCTATCAACTCCGCCTTTTGCACTTCCAAGGTTTTGCTAAGTGGGCCGTCGTACACCTCCACATCTATTCGCATAGCCCCTGCAGCATGGACCATAACAGGAAAAAGTGACGCTGCAATTAAAGTGAGTGCTTTCATAGTGCCTCTCCTTGGCAAGACAAACCAGCTGCGCTGACAACCTGGTTGTCATCGTGTAGCGTTGCTTCAACGGCTTTTGTCAGTTCACATAATGACGCTAACTGGTCACTATCCGCAGCCGCGTCAAGCAAATGCTTTTTCTGTGTCAACGCTTCTTTGGCTTCGCTCAACCGTAATTCAGCCTCAACCAAAGGTAGTAGTTGCGGCTCGTTCGCTTGGTGGGCGTTTAAAACTTGCTGTGATAACTGCTTGAGTACTTGTGTAATGGGTGAATTGTCAACGTACATGGCCATAATAAGCCTTTCGTCCTGGTCGAAGGTACGCCACCCTTCAGGCCCAAGTACCTGGAAGCCTTTGTGTTTGCTCATCTCGCAATTTATAGTCTCTGTTTGGTTTGCAAGCATTGCTTTTGTACCTAAAACTGAAGCTGAAGAAGATATTTCGACTCCTGTTGCTGCTTGCAATTTCGCATTCATTGCGGTGCGGATAGAGGCTAGTACACTTCCATAGTTGTTATCGCCATTGAGATAACTATTTTCAGCCACTGCCGCAAGCAAAACGCCGCTTTGATCTATCAGCGCTTTTGCAACGTTATCTTTATTCGCGAGAAGAAGTAACTTTTTCCCATTATCAAAATCCAGCGAATCTGGAAGATTATCAACGCGACTTGGCAGCTGCGAAATGTAGGCCAATATTGTATCAACTCTCTCTGATAACTTCTTTTTTAACGCCTCTCTATGCTCTGGCGTTAAATCTTTGAAGGTATCATCTGAATCTCCTTTTGCTAAATCCTTTAGCCAATCTAGCACCGAGGTAAAATCAGCGGTGACAACCGCCAGTTCTGTATTTTTTGTTTTGGCATCATCCACAAACACTTGAGCAAACTGTTCTGAAAAAGGCGTTGTGCCATCTGAGCCCGCGATATTCGATATGTCTTTGTTATTGACAAGAAATGTCGACAAGGCATTAACGTAAGTTTTTTCGTTAGCGTTAAAGTCCAGCTTTGGGGTTAACTGCCCTGTTATCATTGCATCCCACTTCGTTTTTGAATTTGGGGAGCTGAGAAAATTATCTGGTAACGAAGCAGAGTTAACAGCGCTGTCCAAATTTTCCTTCATCTTTTGGATTACCTGGACTTTTAACCATTCGAGAGACAATGTCTTAAGCTTCGCATTTAAGGCGTCTTTGTTTGCCTTAATCAGCGCCGCTCTTTTTTGAATCACTGCTTCTGCGAGGTTTTCTTTAAATGAGTTGTCGAGGGCACTTTTGCTTTTTAGAATGTCGCCGCTTAATGTTGTGTCAAACTTTGCTGCGTCTGCAATATCCCTTTCTTCAAGCACTTTTAACAATTCAACATGAACAAGGTTTTGTACGCCGGATTGCTCATCCACGAGTTTAAGGATTCTACTGTATTCTTTCTGTAGGCTTAGATACTCATCCCATGCTTGTGCTTTTTCTGCTTTTGCCTGGGTTTCGTTTTCAGATACATACCGATAGCGCTTAATATTTTCATCATAAATTACCGCTGCCCCTAACGGGTCTATTTCCCAACTCTTCAAGCTTCCTGATTCGAATTTGATGTTATTCGTAGACGTGTTGGCTTTACCCGTCATGGTAAACCGATATAACCCATCTGATGCAGGCACATTCGGATGTTTGCCATCTTGCCCTTTGCAATAATCAAATACTCTAAAATAGTAAGTGGTCCTAAAAGCGACGTTTTTATCCTGAAACCTGGGGTCAGACCCTGTTCTGACATGATGCTCTGGTGCAACACTACAACCGGCTAGCATAATAGTAGCAACGCTAATGGCAACTAGCGGCTTTGTTAGCTGCGCTAAACTGACTGTCTTTCTCATCATCCTTCCTTAGATTTCTAATAAATTAATACAACCCCACCGCTTTGCGTAGCACAGCTAAATGTTCATTATCTGAAGGTACTTCGGCACTCTTCCAGTAGGCCGTGTGGGTGAAACCATCTTTTATTTTTGAATAATCCAGTGCAATCTCTTCAATGGGGGTTTTGAACATGTCGCTGGGGGGCGTCATAGTGCCATTGGCCACATCAAACGCCTCAAAGCTATAGTTTAGGCTTACCGGGCCTGAGATAAGATCTCCTTTAATATAGCAGCCGTGTGGCATGTAAATGTTCGTCCACTTCACTGCACCAAATACTGCGCCATGATGCAGGTAATATTCACCATCGCCCCCGTAATACCAGGCACCGTGTTCGGTGAGCGGCGGAGAAGTAGGTAGCTCTCTATCCAGCTTACGCTTTTCAAAGTTTTCCTGATTTTTATAAAGCAACACATCGGCATAAGTAAGTGGCGAACCCAGAGTGATAAAATCTGAAATCAGCCAGTTTTTATCCGGGTCGTTTTCGATGAGAGAACTGAAAAGTTGTCGCTGCGTTTGCCAGTACGTGTCAGCATCGAAAGCATCAGTACCGCAGCTTTTGGCTAGTTCCGTTAACGCGTTGCAATGCTCACGAGAAGCCTCGCTCAAGGGGGTAGGAATGTCGTCATGATCTTTAAATTTATTATGCCGTGCCCACAAATGAGTAAGAATGTCATAGGCCACATAAGACCCTAAGCTATGACCCACAAGCACAATCCTATCGTAATCACCGGTTTGATGAATACGCTCCAGTAACTCCACACCTCCCTGTCTGATAGCTTGGCGGATGGCAATATTGGCGGGCTTAGCTTGAATGTATCGAGCCACATCACCGAAATAATGGGTGAAGAAACTGCGGGCTTTCGCTACAAGGAACGCCCAACCTGCACTGGCTACTGTGACAAACGTCAGGGTTAAGCCCGACAGATCATCCGAACTGCTGAAGATGTCACGCCACCACAACGCTAGAAAAAAGCCAAAGACAATAAGTCCCCACAGGATAAACCAAAGTGGCTTTAGCGTATTGGCATGGTTGTCATAGCGACTGGGTAAACAGAAAAGTAACGCGCTGATCCAGCCCCAAAAATGCTCCCATTTAGTACCTACAGTTCGGTGCGCCCAGTAGTATTCAAAAAAGTCCGTACGCTGAACGGGTTCTTCTTTTCCGCTGGCTTGTGGCCGGTCTGTGGTAAGGCGTCTCTGCTCGAAGGATTCACTAACTGAACTGGGTTTGTTCCAAAAGTGTGGGTAGGTAAGGTTTGGATCCTGTTTCCAAACATGAGTAACAAATTCTCGAATGGTATCCATGGGGCGTTGTTCGCCCATACCGTGAATTACCACTACAGCCTGCTTTTTCGCACTATTTGCGCTAGCTGATGATGTTGCCATTGCCTGTTCCCTTTAGCAGAGATTATCTTGCTCTAAGCAACTGGCAAGTACCGCACTTTGTATTGAACAAATAATAACCAGACACTTTAGTATGTCAATATAAAATTTATAGTGGTTAGTATTACATCGAACACATGAATTTATTAATTTCTCGCCTTTTCTGTTCAGAGATATGTTCTGCAGGAGTAATTATTCGCTTAAAAACTGGAATCTGCAAATAAGTCCCGCAATTTAGCGCTCAATTAAACCGCTGCACAACCTGCGTAAATTTTGAACTTAAATTTTGCGATTTAGACCTATATACCGATGCTTTAGGATGAATTTCGACCTTATTCCGGCTCATTCCCTGATTTCAAACAGATCTTGGCTGTCATCGTAACATCTGATCTACTTTAAACAGGTTCACGAAGGTGAATAGCATGGCTAACTGTGAGTCATTTTTTATCAATTCCTTATAGTGAGTGAAAACACTTAGCTTGTTACACTCACTGACAATCTTAACAAAATAAAAAAGCGAGCACTTATGGCTCGCCTTTCAAATCTATAAACAGCTTAGTCGATAACGAACTTTATTAAAACGTTCACAAACTTCATTCGAAACTGACAAACACCCTATTCCTCAACATAACTCTCAATGCTAGGGCAAGAGCAGATCAGGTTTCGGTCGCCGTAAACGTCATCAATACGGTTAACCGTTGGCCAGAACTTGTTTCTGTGTACTTCTGGTGCTGGGTACGCCGCTAGCATGCGGTCGTAGTTGCGGTTCCAGTCGCTATCACAGATGTCAGCTAGCGTGTGCGGTGCATTGTGTAGCGGGTTGTCAGTCGCATCCCACTCGCCGCTTTCTACTTTGGCAATTTCTTGGCGAATGCTAACCATGGCGTTGATGAAACGGTCTAATTCGTACTTGGCTTCCGACTCGGTTGGCTCAATCATAAGCGTACCCGCTACTGGGAAGCTCATGGTTGGCGCATGGAAGCCGTAGTCGTTTAAGCGCTTCGCGATATCTAGCTCGGTCACACCGCTTGCTTCTTTAAGCGGGCGAAGGTCGATAATACATTCGTGCGCTACGCGGCCATTGTTGCCTTTGTAAAGCACTGGGAAGTGCCCTTCTAGCTTCTTAGCCACATAGTTAGCGTTAAGAATAGCAACTTCGGTTGCACGGCGAAGGCCTGCGCTACCCATCATTTTGATGTACATGTAGCTAATAGGCAGAATTGATGCACTGCCCCATGGCGCTGCCGATACCGCACCACAGTCTTTGCCCGCCGTTTCTACGTTAACAACAGTGTGGTTTGGTAGGAATGGCGCAAGGTGCGACTTAACACCAATTGGTCCCATGCCTGGGCCACCGCCACCGTGTGGAATACAGAAGGTTTTGTGTAGGTTAAGGTGCGATACGTCTGAACCAATGAAGCCAGGTGACGTAATGCCCACCTGCGCGTTCATGTTCGCGCCATCCATATAAACCTGACCGCCGTATTGGTGAACAATGTCACAAATCTCGCGCACGGTTTCTTCATATACACCGTGAGTAGACGGATACGTGATCATGGCGCACGACAGGTTATCGCCCACTTCTTCCGCTTTCTTGCGAAGGTCGTTAAGGTCTACGTTACCTTTGCTATCACACGCTACTACTACCACTTTAAGGCTAACCATTTGCGCAGACGCAGGGTTAGTACCGTGGGCAGAGCTTGGAATTAAGCACACGTTTCTGTGACCTTCGCCACGGCTTTCGTGGTAGCGCTGAATAGCCAATAGGCCTGCGTATTCACCTTGCGCACCTGAGTTAGGCTGCATTGAAAGCGCGTCGTAACCTGTTACGTTAATTAACCACTCGCTAAGCTCGGCAATCATTTCTTGATAGCCCGCTGCTTGGTCTAGTGGCGCAAACGGGTGAAGCTGACCGAATTCAGCCCATGTTACTGGGATCATTTCAGCCGTTGCGTTTAGCTTCATGGTGCACGAACCCAATGAAATCATTGAGTGGTTAAGCGCCAAGTCTTTGTTTTCAAGGCTCTTGATGTAACGAAGCATCTCTGTTTCAGAGTGATACTTGTTAAACACTTCGTGGGTTAGGAAGTCGCTAGTACGTACTAAACCTTCAGGAATAGATTTTACGTCTTGCGTGGTTACTTCTGCATCCAGACCTTCCACTGTTAAGCCGTGCTCTTCACCAAGAAGTACGTCGAATAGCGCAACAATGTCTTCACGTGTGGTAGTTTCGTCTAGCGACACACCTACCGCACCTTCAAGGTCAGCACGTAAGTTCATGCCTTTTGCGTAGGCTTTTGCTAGTACGTCTTCTTTGTTGTCTACCATTACGGTTAGCGTGTCGAAGTACGTGCTGTGCTTTAGAGCTACACCTTTCTGGTTTAAACCAGTAGCAAGAATGTCGGCGAAGCGGTGAATGCGCTCAGCAATAGTTTTAAGGCCTTGTGGGCCGTGGTACACCGCGTAGAAGCTTGCCATGTTGGCTAGCAGCACCTGCGCTGTACAAATGTTCGAGTTCGCTTTTTCGCGGCGAATGTGTTGTTCACGAGTTTGTAGCGCCATACGAAGTGCTGGGCGACCACGGGTGTCTTTACTTACACCAATAATACGGCCAGGTAATGAACGCTTGTAGCTGTCGCGTGTAGCAAAGAATGCCGCATGTGGGCCACCATAACCCATAGGTACACCAAAGCGCTGTGCACTACCAAGTGCAACGTCTGCACCTAGCTCGCCAGGCGACTTAAGCATTACCAAGCTCATAAGGTCAGCGGCTACTGCCACAATACCTTTTTTCGCTTGAACTGCAGCAATGATGTCGCTGATGTCTTTCACTTCACCGGTAGAGGTTGGGTATTGAAGTAGCGCACCGAATACGTCGTGTTCTGCTGCTTCTTCTGTCGCACCTTTGATGATTTCAAAACCGAACATTTCAGCGCGAGTTTCTACCACGTCAACCGTTTGCGGGTGAACGTCGTTTGCAATGAAGAACGCATTCGCTTTTTTGTTCTTAGATACACGCTTAGCAAGGCCCATGGTTTCAGCCGCCGCTGTACCTTCATCAAGTAATGACGCCGATGCTAGCTCTAGGCCAGTTAGGTCAATGGTCACTTGTTGGAAGTTAAGAATGGCTTCCAAACGACCTTGGGCAATTTCTGGCTGGTAAGGCGTGTACGCTGTGTACCAACCTGGGTTTTCTAGCACGTTGCGAAGAATAACGTTTGGTACGTGGGTATCGTAGTAACCCATACCAATGAAAGAACGGTTAATTTTGTTCTTTTGTGCAACGGCTTTAAGTTCACTTAATGCTTCAACTTCTGTCGCCCCCTCACCACATTTTAGTGGCTCTGGTAGCGCAATACCTGCCGGTACAGTTTGCTCAATTAAATCGTCTAGTGAGCTTGCACCAATAGCAGACAGCATTTCTTCAATTTCGCCTTTACCCGGGCCAATGTGACGGCGGATAAATGTATCTTTTTGCTCTAGTTGAGCCAATGTAGGGGAAGTATTCGACATAACGTTGTTAAGCACTCGTAATGGTTGCCGCAAGGGCGCGTTAAATCTTTAAGTTAAAAAGGGGCTGAATTATCTTCATGCCCCTTTTCAAATTATGGTTCTTTTAAAACTGCGTAACGAATTACTCTTCGTCGATGCTGTTTTCGTAGCCTTCAGCGTCTAGTAGACCTTCTACTTCTGCCGCATCGTCAGCTTTAATTTTGAATAGCCAACCGTCGCCGTATGGGTCAGAGTTAACTAGTTCTGGTGAATCTTCTAGGTCTTCGTTAATTGCTACAATTTCACCTGAAATTGGCGCGTAAACGTCAGACGCTGCTTTTACCGATTCAGCAACACATACGTCGTCGCCAGTGCTTACTGCGTCGCCAACATCTGGCAAATCAACGAAAACCATGTCGCCAAGTAAGCCTTGTGCGTGCTCAGAAATACCTACAGTGAAAACACCGTCACCTTCAGGGCGAACCCATTCGTGCGTAGCGGCATAGCGTAAATCAGTTGGGATGTTGCTCATAATCGTTCCTGTTATTCTCTGTTAACTTATAAAACACTTTTTCCATTGCGAACAAAGGAGGGCTTAACCACTTTTACTGTAACCCACTTTTTGCGCATTTCCACTTCTACTGTTTCACCAACATCACTTGGTACTCGTGCCATCGCAATTGAGTGACCTAGTGTTGGAGAGAACGTACCTGAAGTGATAACGCCTTCGCCGCTTTCTGTTTTCACTTTAAGACCGTGACGCAGCACGCCTTTTTCAGTCATCACCAAGCCTACTAGCTTGTCGGTACCTGCTTCGCGCTGCGCTTCTAGTGCTTTACGCCCTACGAAATCACGATCAGCCGGTTCCCATGTAATTGTCCAGCCCATGTTTGCCGCTAGTGGTGATACGGTTTCATCCATATCTTGGCCGTATAGGTTCATGCCTGCTTCTAGGCGAAGGGTGTCGCGAGCACCTAGGCCGCATGGCTTAACGCCCGCGTCTAGTAGTGCTTGCCAGAAGCTTTCCGCTTGCTCAGCTGGCACCATAATTTCGTAGCCTGCTTCACCGGTATAACCTGTGGTGGCAATGAACAAGTCTTCTGCTTGTACACCAAAGAATGGCTTCATGCCCGCTACCGCTTCTTTTTGCGCTGCGCTGAACAGGTTAGCGGCTTTTTCTTTTGCGTTAGGGCCTTGTACGGCAATCATGGCAAATTCAGGGCGCTCGGTGATGGTTACGTCAAAGCCTTCTGCTTTGCTCATTAACCAGTTCATGTCTTTTTCGCGCGTTGCTGAGTTAACCACTAAACGATAGTTAGTTTCGTCGAAGTGATAAACGATAAGGTCGTCTACAACACCGCCTTCTTCGTTAAGCATGCCGCTGTATAGCGCTTTGCCTTTGTCTTTTAATTTTGCCACGTCGTTGGCTAAAAGGTACTGAAGATACGCTTTGGCTTGCGCGCCTTTTACGTCAACAATGGTCATGTGAGACACATCAAACATACCGGCGTCTTGACGCACAGCGTGATGCTCTTCAATTTGTGAACCATAGTTAATTGGCATATCCCAGCCGAAGAAATCGACCATTTTCGCACCGGCTTCTAGGTGCTTTGCGTGTAGGGCGGTGGTACTAGACATTCCACTTACTCTTTTTGATTTGAAAGGTAGAAAACGAAATTGAGTATAGTGAGCTAACGTTTATGCAACAAATTGGAAATTTTTATCAATACATTTAAAAAGCAAATGTATTGAACACTGAACATCAGAAATACAAATATTCAGTATAAGTTAAGACTTTGTGAAGACTCGTAAAACTACTGCAGCTACTTGTCTTTTCTTATACGACAGCACCGACATTTAATCCGACAGCACCAGTTTTAATGCAGCAGCGCAGACCAACAACAAGAAATGCGCTTAAAAGCGCATTTCTTTAAACAGTTGAACCGTGAGCCACACGGTAAAACACTGGCATTTACCAGCGTTGTTTTTTACAGCCCAATACGGCGTAGTAAGCAATAAAGCAGTAGCAAGGTAGCATGATCGCGTAGGCACTTTGACCACCAATTAGCTCACTAGCTGCGCCGTAAACCATTGGCAAAATGGCACCACCTGCAATCCCCATGATAAGCAGTGCCGAACCTTGTGCGGTGTATTTACCTAAGTTATTTAACGCCAGCGGCCAAATTGCAGGCCACACCATGGCATTTGCCAAGCCAAGAAGCGCAATACACGTCACGCTGTTAGGTAAGAAAGGAAGCGATTGCACGCCCGTCCATCCCCACAGCACTTCAGAGATCCCAGTATCAGTGTTTGAGCTCATTAGAATGCATGTGGTGAAAACTACGCCAAACACCGCAGAGCTTAGTAGCGCCGTTTGCTGAGAAATAAATCGAGGAATACAAATAAGGCCTACTGCGTACCCGATAACCATAGCAATCATGGTAAATGACGTAAGCGTGGTCGCGTTTTCTACGCCAATTGAAGAGCCATACAACCCAATGGTGTCGCCAGCGATGACTTCTACTCCAACGTAGAAAAACAGGCTTATTGCGCCCAATACTAAGTGTGGGAAATGCAGGATCTTTTTATCTTTATCTGAGGAAAGCGATGCTTCCACAGTTTCGCCTTCTGCTTGCTCATCATTAATGGCTGGCAATGAAAGGCGCATAAATACCAGAGCCAGTACGCCCAGTGCGATGGCCATTGCAACGTAAGGCTGAACAAGTGAGACAGACATATCGTTAACTAGCGTGGCTTTTACATCTTGTGGCATGGCGTTTAACGACTCTTGATTTACGTCAGGCAAACCACTTAACACTAGACTAGTAAAAACAATAGGAGCCAGCACGCCAGCCGCTTTATTAAGAAGGCCCATAAAGGCAATACGAGCGGCAGCGCTTTCTTCGTTACCCAGGCGAACAATAAACGGGTTCGATGCAGTTTGGAGTATGGTCAAACCGCTACCTACCACAAATTGTGCCAGCAAAAACACGGGGAACATGGCGCTCAGCGCGGCTGGTACAAACAACAAACATCCCACGGCGATAATGCTAAGCCCTAGGCTCATGCCCTTCTGGTACCCAGTTTTTTCGAGGATCTTTGCCATAGGTAGCGCCATGACTACATAAGCGATGTAAAAACAAAAGGCGATAAGCAACGCTTGCATTTCGGTTAGCTCGCACACCATTTGCAAAAACGGAATTAATGCCCCGTTTAACCATGTAATGAAACCGAAAATGAAAAACAGTAAACCGATACTTAGAATAGGTACAAAGCGCCCCATTCCTGTTGCGTTGGGTACTTGCGACTGAGCTTGTGGTGTCATAGCAAAGATCTCTTATTTATTATTATGTTGTTAGTTAGCGCAAAGGCGTTTACTTCCTTTCTGCCACACTTCTAACAGAGTATTGTCGTTGTTTATCACTAAAAAGTTAGCGCGCTTTCCTACCTCTATTTCACCTACCCTATCATGTATTTTGGTGAAGCGTGCTGGCGTTGCGCTTGCCATGGTACTGGCATGTTCTAATGCGATATTGATGTCGTTAATGCTGTTCGTTACTGCGCCGTGCATATCTAAACAGCTACCGGCTAACGTGCCGTCGGGCGTGGTTAACTTGTTACCTTGGCGCGTGATATGAGTATCGAAGAACGCGATGGTATCGTCGCTTGCGCCCACGTGGGCCATGGCGTCAGTTACTAGCATGAGCTGATGCGGCCCTTTCACCTTGTAAGCCAGCTCTACCGCTTTGGGGTGAATGTGATGATGGTCCACAATTATTCCGCAAACACTGTTGTTAAGTAGCGCCGCCCCCACCATTCCAGGCTCTCTGGAAGTCAGTGGCGACATGGCGTTATATAGGTGGGTAAAGCCTGATGCCCCAGCGTCTAATGCATTTTGCACGGTTTCAAACGGTGCGTTTGAGTGCCCTAATGCAACAATAACTCCTTGCCCCACCAAATCTCGGATGATGTCGCAAGGCACGTTTTCAGGCGCAACGGTGATAAGAACTTGCCCAATATCTCTTCGGGTATAGGTTGCCAGTTCACGATCTGAAAGTGCGCGAATATAGCGTGGCAAGTGCACGCCTTTTTTCTCAACAGAAAGGTGCGGCCCTTCAAAATGAACCCCCTCAACACTGGGGTGCGCCTGTTCAATAGCCTCGCTTACTGCATCGGCCGCTTGCTCAATGGTGTCTATATCGTCGGTAATGAGCGTTGGAAACAATGTGGTGGTGCCGTATTTCAAGTGCGCTTTGGCCATCACATTTATGCTTTCAAGCGTGGGAGCATGATTAAACATCGCGCCTCCACCACCATTTACCTGCGTGTCGATGTAGCCTGGAATAACTGCACCACGTATGCGCTCGTTGATTGTCGCCGTTGCGTCTTTCTTAAAGTAAGAAAGAGGTGCAATGTCAGCTATCACACCCTTTTCAATGCTTAGCACCTGATTATGCTGCCAGGCACCGTTCATCAGCACCTTTTCAGCCAGAATAATGGTCTTCATTGGGTTTTCGTTACCTTGTTTAATCCGGGTGGCGTATCTGGGTTCAAACCTAGTTCAACGGCAATTTTCTCTATATCCAGATAGAAGCGTTGCATT
Organism: Alteromonas sp. DY56-G5; assembly: GCF_041414725.1. Lineage (NCBI taxonomy): Bacteria > Pseudomonadati > Pseudomonadota > Gammaproteobacteria > Alteromonadales > Alteromonadaceae > Alteromonas > Alteromonas sp. DY56-G5. The sequence continues at coordinate 26,096 of NZ_JANHZQ010000040.1, forward strand.
AGTAAAAGTGCGTCCAGCCTTGGGTGTGAAGACGTTACTCCGCCTTGCAGATCAATACACTCACCGCCACGGGATCTCACATCTTGCACCATGTTTTGATGAAAAGATGCGCTCTCATCTTCTATGTTTAACGAAATAAGCTTCAGCTTTTTCTCAACTAACGTCACTGGGCCATGGATGAACTCTGCACTGCTAAACGCTTCGGCGTGTATACCCAATACTTCTTTTAATTTAAGCGCTACTTCTCGCCCAACCGCATAGCCAAAGCCGCGCCCTAAAACAATGGTGTTTCGCGTATTTTCAAGATGGGCTTTTGATAACTGAGACGGCGCATTGATTACCGCTTCTAGCTGCGAAGGCATGGCTTTTAGCGCATTAAATAGCGAGGTATTTTCGCTCCAACGGGCACACAAATGAAGAAGCGCCGACAGCGTTGCTAAAAAGCTCTTAGTAGCCGCTACTGCTTTTTCTTCCCCGGCAGATAAAGGAATAACGGCATCAGCCAGCTCGGCTAATGGCGACGTTTCATCATTCACGAAGGCAACCGTAAACGCCCCGCCGTTTTTGGCCGACTCGGTTTGCTTTAGTATATCTGGGCTGCGACCAGATTGAGAGATGATAAAAGCTACCGCCCCCTTCAAATTCAATTGGCGTTTAAATATGCCTGCAATTGAAAGGGCGGCACTGCACACTGGAATACCCATTTCGGTTTCAAAGAGATACTTTCCAAACACGCCGGCATGATCTGACGAACCGCGACCAATGATGTAAATTAAGTTAGGGTTTAATTGCTGTAACCTACCCGCTAACTGACTGATCGCTTCATCATTCTTATCTAACTGCTGTGCAATAACTGACGGAAACTCTCTGGCTTCTTTTGCCATTATAGATAAACTCATTTCTCACCTTCTTTGTGATTAAACGCGGCTTTTGCATGATAAATAGCACCTTGCTGCGGCGTTGCTTTGCAGGGTACTAAACGTGCTTTGATGGATTCTGAAAAATAGGCTGAATAAACATTGCTAAGCCCACCTATCATGGCTAAACAATGGTTGTGATTAGCAAGAAGTCGCTTTGCCATACGCTCGATGTAAAGGGCACCTTCTTCAAAAAGTGCGGTAACCTTGTTTTGCTTTGTGTATAGCAAAGGCAGCATACGTTCTACCAAGGCGGCATAGTGATGGGTGTTAAATTCCGCACATTTCGCTACGATTTCTTGGGTACATGATGATTGCAGGGCGTTACACACTTCTGCTGCAAGTTCATCCTTTTCTTCCAACTCATCTAAACACAATAGCGTGTGCTGCACGGCCTTTAAGCCTAGCCAAGCCCCACTGGCTTTGTCGCCGATAGGAAACCCGTGCCCACCAACATCTTGAAAAGATTCATCTTGCCACATAGTGCCCGATGAACCCGTACCAATAATTATCGCAGCTCCCGGGTTTCCGTTATGTGCTCCAACGCATGCGGCGTGTAAATCGCTTAACACGTGTAGCGAATGAAACGGGTGCTGCCATTGTTCAAACTGTTGCTTCGCAGACTCAATGTTTGCGCCAGCTAGACCGGCGCCTACCACGCACTGCGACAGCGAAATTTGCTTAGATGTGTTGGCGTTCCCTGCATTCGAAATAGCGATATTAATCGCATCTACTATCGACGCTTTAGCTAAATCGCTATCGCGCATAATATTGGCAGGGCCACTTACGCCCTCACCTAAGACATTTCCGTCAACGTCTTCTAATCGTGCTCGGCACTTGGTGCCACCACCGTCTATGCCAATAAAAAATAAATCAGAGCTCATTTAAACATCTCAGTATAGATAAATGCATAGATACACTTGGTAAAAATATGACAAAGCTGTCATTTTAACCAATAAAAACAGGCACTTACAGCTGCACCTGTCGACTCATTTGCTGTGTTCCCGCAATTCTAGCGCGAACAGTTACGTTCCCCTTCACTTCAACAGGAGCAGTAAAGGTTTCCCACTTATTATCTGAAGTTAAGTACTCCATCGTAAAACCAGACACTGGCTTCATATGTAACTTACCATTGTTAATTACCGCTGCTGGCGTAGGTACACGCACATTCACTCCCTGCAGCACTAGCGCGGGTGCATGGCGGTTAAATAACGCTAACTCAAACGCTTGACAGTCGCTTACCTGCCGGTTTACTAAACCGCCTTTTTCATGAAGTGCTTTCGCGTTTTGTTGCCATGGTGCGTAGTGCCAAGCGCGTTCAGCCAAGGCCAATAGTCGGGGAAACACCATATATTCCACGGCATCTTGATTCACGGTGACTTCTGACCACAGCTGCCCCTGAATACCGATTACTGATGATGTGTCGGCCTCAGCAGAACTGCTGTAACTGTGGCCCATACGGTCGGTCCATAACTCGGCATGAAGCGGCAGCTGTTCGGGCATAAACGAAAATACTTTTTCGGTATCGGTTGCCCGTGAACCCCAGTAATAGCCAGGCTCATAAGGATTACTTTGGTAAGGAAAGTCGAAATAAAGCACGTCTGGAAACGAAAGTACTACCGGAATATTCTCCTTCGCAAAATGCGATACTGTTTTCTCTCCACCCGCCGCAAGCAAATGCCAAACGTTGGTATACGCGCTGCTGTTATCCAGTGTATTTACGGCTTTTTCCATGCCATCGCTCCAGCCACCAATTGATATATTGTGCTTTTGCGCAATTTTCTGCACTTCGGTAACAAAAGCCGGCAGTATTTCATCTGCCTTTTGACCTTTCGCAGCGCATACAGGGGATTTCACCCAAGCACCGGCGGTTTCATCGGCGCCAACATGGAAGTGCGTCAACGGAACGTTGGCCTTTTCATGCAGTGATTTCACAGAAGTAAGTACGGTTTCGATAAAATGATAGCTGCTATCTAAACAGGGGTTTATGGTGTTATCTGAATAGAATTGAACGCTTTCATATTGGGTTTTATCTTCTTTATCTACCAATAAAAACTCATTTGCAGCATCTAATTCACCCTCTGCCATAAGCCGCTTGTAGCGCGCATTCATAGCAACAATCGCTGCGCGGGCATGGCCAGGCATATCAAGCGACGGAATAACTTCAATGCCGCGCGCATGCGCCATTGTTAAAATTTCAATGTAATCTTGCTGCGTAAGAAAGCCGTTACCTGTAGCACTTTTAAAAGGTCCGCTTCCCAGCTGAGGCAGCAAGCACTGTGCTTCAGACAAATCGTGGCATCGAAACGCACCAATTTCGGTAAGCTCGGGCAAAGCATCGATAGCTAATCTCCAGCCCTCGTCATCACTTAGGTGAAGGTGTAGCTTATTGAGCTTGTAGGTGAACATTTGGCGAACAACAGATTCAATCGCTGCCTTTCCTGGAAAGTGGCGAGCAATATCTAAGTGCATTCCGCGAAATTCGAATCGTGGCGAGTCTGCGATTTCAGTGATAGGAAAGCGGCCATGCTGCGCATCAAATACTTGCATTAGCGTTAGCAAACCGTAGTTAGCACTAATGTTATCGTTGGCAATTATCGTGGCGCTTTGCTCTGTTATGCTAAGCGCGTAGCCTTCTTTCGAGTTTATTTTTGCAGCTTCATTTGCTAGGGCGTTCGCATCGTGAGCGCTGCGAATAATAACCTTAAGCGGTAAGCCTGTTTTCTGGTTAGTCAGGCCAAAATAGGCCATTTGCTCAATGGCTGGAGCAAGCATGTCTTGATCAGACTTATCTATATTAATGCCCGCGGCTGCAACAAATTTACCCGAATCATCTCTTCGACTTACGTTGGGAATAACACGATTCTCGGCATCATCTGAAGTTAGCGCTGAATCGCCCTTATTGTATAAATACGCGCTGTCCATAAGCGGTGTATTGTCGTTTTCAGTACGTTTGTACTGGGCTTGTTTGCTCCATAAGCCGGTGTGTTGATTGATTAGCAAATTACTTCCCGGCTCTTTCACACGGGTTGTGGAGGCAACCACCACCGGTGATAAAGCAGGGTAAGTTAAGTAATAGTTCGGCATTGCGTCCGAGCGGGACGCGTGCCAAAAGGGCGCAGATAGCGTTACCTTAACTTGCTCACTTGCGCTCACCTTTTCTTCGAACGCTAGGCGGTGCAGGTCACCGTTTATATGCTCAATGCGAATTGCATTTTTTGAGTCATACCCGCGAATAGGCGCAATATGACTAAAGTAAAGCGACGTAGAGGCTTCAATGGGGGTTGCCATGGTTGCTATCGTAAGCTCTGACGAAAAGCAGTCGCCTTTTGGAATATGTACCCGGCACAAACTATCGTCCACATTACTTAATACTTCGTAGTGTATATCGAGGCTTTCTCCTAGCGCATTCAAGCTGGCTTGCTGTAGCGAAGGCGTTTCAGCCATTGCCGAAGCGCTACCCACTAGTAGTAACGATAAGCTCAAGCACGCTTTGACAAAATTCGTCGAATTGCGGATCACGTCGCACATCCTTAAATCACAATTTCAGAGTAAAACAAGGGTAAAGCAAACGCCCTACCCTATGCTAAGTGAAGATAGTGAACACACGAACTATCTTCACATACTAGCAACTAGAACTTCATGCTAGCGCCAATGAAGAAACGGCGTCCATTGGCACTTTGCGTTCCACCAAGTCGCTTACCGTCACTGCTTCGAACATAGTAGTTCTCCCAGATTTCGTCGGTAAGGTTAAGGGCTTCAGCTTTAAGTGTAATAGTTTCTGTCACGTTCCAGCTTACCTGCGCATCAAGCTGCGACTGTTCGTCGCGGTACTGGTCGCCAATTTCAGCTTGGGCAATAAAGTACTCAGAGCGGTAGTTGTAGTTTAATCGCGCGCTGTAAAGATCAGTTTCGTAGAACACACCTACGTTAAACGAGTCTTTTGACGTGTTCGGGAAGCTTACTGAGCGCGTTGCGATAGTAGCACCAATGATGTTGCCGTCATCGTCTGTAACGGCAACCGCTTCATCTACTTGTGCGTCGGCCACATCCGTGTAGGTGTAGTTAGCGTAACCACCGAAACCGTTGTCGAACACATGCTGAATTTGCATTTCGATACCGTCGATTGTGGTTGAACCACCATTCTCTGGCGTTCTTAGCTGATTGATTTGCTGACCATCAATTTCACGAGATACGGTTTTGGTGAAGATAAAGTCGTTAATATCTTTCTTGAACACTGTTACCGCGGCTACCGACGATTCGCTAAAGTACCATTCTGCACCCACTTCAAATTGGTTAGCAGTTAGCGGGTTAAGCTGCGGGTTACCAGCAGAGCCAGAGCTAGTTTCAGGCGTTAAGTTTACCGCAGGTGCTAACTGAAACGGAGCTGGACGTGTAAGCACGCGTGCTGCCGCCATACGTAGCAACACATCTTCAGATAAGTCGTACGACAAGTTGATGCTTGGCAACCATTCGTTGTAACCACCGTCAAACGCTACCGCTTCGCCTGTTGTTAGGTCGTAACCGTTCGAAGTTGAATCGGTTTCAACGTAACGCATACCCACATTACCTCTGAAACCATCGCCACTAAATTTCGCCATGGCGTAAAGTGCAGTAATATCTTCTTCTATCTCAAATGAAGATTCATCTAAGAATTCATCGGTACGGCGGCAAAGTATAGTAGTATCATCAGCACATTCGGCTACGCTATATAATGCGTTGTACATGCTGTCTTTGTCAGGGAAGAAATAGCTGGCAGCCACGCCGTTGGTGTTGTCGTGAGACACGTTAATCATGTCGCCATTCCAAAACGATGACGCGGGGCCAAGGCTACCTTCACCCACCGGCGCTAAATTGGCCAAGTCAGTTCTGTAGCGAGATTGCGCAAAGCTGCGATCGCGACGCTTAATACCCGTTTTGATTTCGGTTACTGCACCCCAGTCTACTGAATGCTCGTAATCAAATTGGATATAGTTTTCTTTATCTTCCGTTGCATTTAGCTGGTCGAATATTCCTCCCAACCACATTTCATCCGTTGGGTTAGCTAGCCATGGGCTTGCCGTTGTAAAATCGATATACGGGTTGTCGCCACCTGGGTTGTAAAAATCGATGGCTGCACGCGGGTCGTTTGCGCTAGCCCAAAATTCAGTAAAGAAATCTCGGTTTTCGCCTTCACCGGTAGTTGTACCTAACTGGAAGTGCAACTTGCCATCACCCATTAGGTAGTGCCCCTCAATATCTACAATCTCGGTAGACATTTCAGAACCATCGCGGAAGATGTTGTCATACGCCATAAAGCGCGCCCACTCAGGGCGGTTATCTACACCCATCATGCTAAGCGACTCTACTACGTTGTCGCTGCTCACCGTACCCGGGCTGGTGTCTGTACCTGTGTACGCCACACCGCGAAACGGAATACCAATCAAGTTAGAGTTTACGTTGTCAGCTTTAAGCGTTGACGATAGATAGTGGACAGACACGTCGAAGTCGTCGGTAGGTGCCCATTGGGCAGTTACATCAAAACCAACGCGCTCACGGTCTTGCTTAAACAACGCTGAGCCCATTCCCCATGGAATAGCGCCTTTTTGTGAAGCGCCAACAGGTGCTTCAATAAGTGGGTCGATACGAGGAATGCTAGGGCCGAACCAGCCGAAGTCTTCGTTAGTTTCACGCTCTACCGTTCTTTCTTGATAAGAGCCTGAGAAAAGAATACCAAAGGTTTCGTCATCGTTTTTCCAGCTGTACAAACCAGATAGCGTTGGGTCGAGTGAATCGGCGATATCACCATACTGGCCTTCTACCGAGATTTGCCCAGAATTAGCGTCAAGGTCGAACGGTTTACGTGTTTTCAGAATTACCGTTCCGCCCAATGCGCCTTCATCAATGTCTGCCTGAGACGACTTGTACACTTCTAAACCCGCAATCATTTCCGACGCTAAAATTTCGAAGTTAAAGTTACGGGTTGCGTCTGATAACACAAACCACTGACCGGTTCCCACGGCTTGACCGTTCACTAGGGTCAAGTTTTGGTCTGGCTGAACGCCGCGTATAGTTACGCCTTGCCCTTCACCAAAATCGCGGTCGATGGTAATACCCGGAACACGGGCTAATGTTTCTGCTACGTTTTTGTCGGGGAACTTACCAATGTCTTCAGCAGTGATAGCGTCAACAATAGCGTTAGAAAAACGCTTGGCATTGATGTTGGCCTTTTGGCTTCCGCGGATCCCTGTGACTTCGATGATTTCAGTTTCACCTGCTTCCTGTGCTACCGCAATAGGTGCTGAAATACTTGTTAATGCGCCCATAGCTATGGCGAGGCGAACACTTCTTGTTAGTTTATGTTGTTGGTTTTTGAACATTGTATTTACCTTCTCTCAGCCAAAAATGACAACGCTGTCATTTATTGAAATAATAAAATGACAGGCGTTGTTGTGGGGTACAGCTTTTTGATGACAACGCTGTCATTGAATGTTAACTTACATGACACAATGTAAGGCTGCAATTAATTTTTTAACAAAAAAGTAACACAAGCTTCTTAATTGTTGAAAATTAAACCAATTTTTAGAGTGAGATCGAATTTGGCTGCTACCATCAAAAGTGTTGCCGAAATGGCGGGTGTTTCGATAAAGACCGTTTCGCGCGTAATTAACAAGGAAGGCACGGTAAAACCCGACACCTTGCAACGTGTTGAAGAGGCGATAAAGGCCTTAAAATACACGCCGAATAAGGCAGCACGAGACTTAGCAAGTAAAGGAGCATCGGTACTGGGTTACGTATACGACAACCCCAACGCTTACTACATAATCGATATGCAAAAAGGCATATTGGATGTGTGTCGCAAAAACAATTTCGAATTGTTAATTCACCCGTGCGATGCAAGCTCTAAAAACATAGCGAAAGAACTGGTGGACATGGTAGACACCGCGCAATTGGCTGGCCTTATCCTTTCGCCTCCGCTGTCAGAAATGCCCGAGGTATTATCGGAACTTGATCAAAACCAAATAAGTTATGTGCGTATTTTATCTGGAGATGGCCTATTTCCATCGCCCCTCCCCTACGTGTTGGTGAACGACTTCAAAGCGGCATACGATATTACTGAGCACCTTATTGGCCAGGGTCACAAAAACATTGCGTTTATTGCCGGTGAAGAAATTCACAAATCCACCATTGAGCGTTTGAACGGCTACAAAGCGGCGTTAGAAAAAGCGGGTATTGCAATTGATGAGTCGTTAATTATCAAGGGCACCTACTCATTTGAAACTGGGGTTAAAAGCTCTGAAACGCTGCTTGCCATGTCGCCGCCCCCTACCGCTGTGTTTGCGTGTAACGATGAGATTGCAGCGGGTACGTTGTTTGGTGCACGAATGAAGGGGGTAGATGTTCCTCAAGAACTCGCAATTGCCGGGTTCGAGAACAGCCCCTTTTCTCGTCAGACTTTTCCGCCGTTAACTACGGCATCTCAGCCAACTAATGAGATAGCGCAGCATGCTGCGGCGTCGTTAATTCAGTATTTACGAGCTAAAAAAGCCAAAGCCGCCCACGACAATCTTAACCATACTTTCATCCCTGAACTGGTAGTGCGCGCGTCAACCGAGAAACAGTAATGAACAAATTACCTCAAGAAATCGTGATTGTGGGTGGCGGAACAGCAGGCTGGATGACGGCGTGCTACTTAGCAAGAACCGCCGAGTTGATGGCCAATAACAATAATGTACCTGCCCCCGCCCCTAAAATAACGCTTCTTGAATCTGCGGTTATCAGCACCGTTGGCGTAGGCGAAGGTTCAACGCCTTATCTGCGCCACTTTTTTGAGTTTTTGGGAATAAATGAAAGTGAGTGGATGCTGAAGTGCAGCGCCACGTATAAGATGGGCATTAGCTTTGAGCGTTGGACTACAACGGCTGAATCAAAAACAACGCGCCCCGCGTTCATCGATTCAGACAGCTATTTTCACCCGTTCTTCTCTTCTTTAGATATTCCCACCGCGGATATGTACTTCAATGCGGTAAATGAATACAGAAAAGGCGCTTCGCACGACATTAACCCGTCGCACTACTTTACTGCTGCGCACATGGTAGAAAAAGGCATTACGCCCGACGCCATTTGTAGTTCTGCGAATATTGATTACGCCTATCATTTTGATGCAGGGCTGTTAGGTGACTTTTTAAAAGAATATGCTCTGAATAAAGGGGTTTCCCACCAAATTGGTACTGTGGCAAATGTAGAATGTCATGAGCACACTATTAACTCGCTAAAACTGGATGACGGAAATACATTAAGCGCAGACTTTTTTATTGATTGCTCGGGGTTTCGAGGGCTTCTTGGCAAACAAGCCCTGTCGCGAAAGTTTACAAGCTATGCCGACACCTTGTTTAACGATTCAGCAGTAGCCATTGCCAGCGACGCGACAGCATCACCAGCAACTGCATTACAAACTCGCTCTATTGCGCTTAATCACGGCTGGCAGTGGCACATTCCCCTAACTAGCCGCACCGGCAACGGTTATGTATACAGTTCACAATTTTGCACTGAAGCCCAAGCAGAAGAAGAACTTAGACTTGCATTAGAACCAAACCAACCCCATCAGCAAGCTCGGCATTTGAAAATGACCGTAGGCAGACTAGAAGAACACTGGAAAGGTAATTGTTTGTGCATAGGGTTGTCTCAGGGCTTTATTGAACCATTGGAAGCTACCGCACTTATGCTGGTGCAGTACGCACTGCATCACTTTATCGATTGCTGGCAAAGTAACAATCCGCGAAGAGTGGAACGCTATAATTCTGAGATAAACCGAATGTTCGATGGTATTCGGGATTACATTGCTGCTCATTACTATTTAAATACTCGCGACGATTGTGCCTACTGGGTTGCCTGTCGCGAAGACTTAAAGGTGCCGGATACCCTTTCTTATTTGCTGAATGCGTGGGACAAAGGCGCCAGCTTTGAACAAGCGCTTAATGAAGTAGATAACAAATTGGTTTATTTGCGACCTTCGTGGTACTGCATTTTTGCGGGAATGAAGCGCTTTTCTAATAACACAACGCCACTTGCGCAACCCAACACCCTTGCACTTCGCACTGTGCAGCAATCGGTAGAGGGAGCGTATCGAGCAAGGTAACCCCAACTAAGCTAGAACGCACGAACATATAAAATTACGCCTTTCGCCCGCTTACATTTAAAAATATAATAAAAGCAGGCAAATTCATTAGAAAGTGTAATTAACTATGAAGCAGCTTTCCCTTGATACCTTACGCACCTTCGTTAGCGTTATTGAGCTTGGTGGCTACGCTAAAGCAGGCGACTTTTTGGGCCGTTCTCAACCGGCAATAAGCCTACAAATTAAAAAGCTAGAGTCGCAGTTAGACCGCAAGCTATTTACTAAAGTTGGGCAACGGCATGTGCCTAGCGCTGACGGCAATTGGCTGTACCCAAAGGCGAAAGAACTGCTAGAGCTTAACGATAACATCTTTCGCAGCTTAACCCCTGCTCCGCTAAGCGGTCGCTTGCGTCTTGGCATTCCCAATGAATTTGCTTCTACATTATTGCCGGGTCTAATTGGCGAATTTTCAAAGCGCTATCCCGATGTATCACTTGAAGTGACCTCGGCCTTAAGTCGCGATTTGCTGCACCCGTCGCAGCGCGATCATTTCGATTTAATTTTGGCGTTAGTAAATCCGGGCGAGCAGACAGAAGGCGAAGTAGTGTTAGAAGATGACGTAGTTTGGGTTGGCGACACGGCTCATCCATTGGTTGGCAACAATATTCCTTTGGTGCTTGCTCCCGACGGTTGTATGTATCGAAGCCGCGTTATTGAGCAGTTAAAGCAGCAAACCTTTGCATGGAAAATCAGCTATACCAATGCAGATTTAGGCGGATTGGTTGCCGCCATTCAGCAAGGTTTAGGCGTGACAGCTCTAGCAAAATCAAGCTTACCGGCAAATCTGGTAGCGCTAAACCACCCGCACCTGCCCAAATTAGGCAAGGTAAATATTTGCCTGTTCAATCAAGATACACAGCACCCTGTGATCAGTAAAACTCTTGCCGAATTCTTTAAAGTTCGGCTAACCCAATAAAAATGGGGTCAGAGTACTTTTTCTGCCCCACCGTTCTTATTCAATTAGCTTTAGCCATCACTCGTGATGGTTTCGATAAGCTCGCCGAGTACAGTTTCGGCTTTGCTGGTTTCAACCTGACATGTACCTGCGTTCATGTGACCACCGCCGCCATACTTCAAGCACAATTCTCCCACATTGGTTTTTGAGCTACGATTAGTAATGGATTTACCAATAGCAAATACCACGTTTTGCTTTTTCAGCCCCCACATCTTGTGAATAGAGATATTGCAGTCGGGATACATGGCGTAAATAACAAACCGGTTTGTCGCGTAAATGGTTTCTTGGTCGGTTAAATCAAGCACAACTAAGTTGTCGTATACGGTAGAACACTTGGCAATTTGCGCCTTCGCCATTTCATTGTGCTCGTGATACAAACTCACGCGCTCGGCCACGTCTTCCATTTGCAGTATTTCTTCAATGCTGTGGTCTTTGCACGCATCTATTAGCTTCATCATTAGCTGATAGTTAGAGATTTTGAAATCTCTGAAACGACCAAGCCCAGTTCGCGCATCCATGATGAAATTCATGAGCACCCAATCTGTGGGCTCAAGGATTTCTTCTTCGCTAAACTGTGCAGAGTCTCCTTTATCTACCGCGTCCATCATATCTACTGAGATATTAGGAAATTTATCTGCACCACCGTAATAGTCGTAAACAACGCGCGCCGCCGACGGCGCTTTCGGGTCAATGATGTGATTATCAATATCGCCTGAGTTACGCACTGTTTCACTTAAGTGATGGTCGAAGGCAATATGGCAACCCGCAACGTAAGGCAGGTTAGTGGTGATATCATTCTCGGTAATATCAATTTTACCGTCTTGCATGTCTTTTGGATGAACAAACAAAATATCGTCAATTAAGTCTAAATCTTTCAATAAAACCGCACATACCAGTCCATCGAAATCACTTCGCGTAACCAATCTAAATTTTCTTTCAGGCATAGTTTATCCATCATTCACTTAGGTAATAATTTTAAGTGTAACAGCTAATAAAAATTTTGAGAGACAGGTTTATTAACTTCTTATTTAGCTTTTTAAGTTCAGTAATTTACCCAGCGGTTTCGCCAAACTTTCTGGCGGTTCGGTAAAGTAAGCGGGGCCGGTTTCTGTCATGTACAAACAGTCTTCTAAGCGAACCCCAAATTCACCCGGAATATAGATACCCGGCTCATTAGAGAAGCACATGCCTTTTCTAAGTGGCGTATTTTCACCGCGCACAAAGTTAACGCTCTCGTGTCCTTCCATGCCGATACCGTGACCTGTTCTGTGACTTAGCCCAGGCAATGCATAGTCTTTGCTGTACCCCTTGCTAGCATAGTATTGACGCACTGCGTCGTCCACTTTGCCTGCTGGCTCACCAATTTTAGCTGCGGCAAATGCTACGTTCTGCCCTTCCCTTACTGTATGCCATACGTCCTGAACTTTCTGAGACGCTTTGCCAAATACCAAAGTACGGCTTATGTCGCTTTGGTAACCGTGCACGCTGCAACCGCTGTCTAGCAAGATCACCGAGCCTTCTTTGATAGTTTGTGCTGCGTTTGTGCCATGAGGATAAGCACTTGCATCGTTAAACAGCGCCAAACACCATGTACCGCTGCCGCCTAAGTGCTGCTGTGCGGTGTTCATCAAACTTTTTACATCCTGCTGACTCATGCCAAGCTTTAGGTTGCTAAAAACAAACTCGTAAGCACGTAAAGTAACTTCATTGGCCTTATGCATAAGTGCCAGTTCACTCGCAGTTTTATACATGCGACAGCCAAGGGTAATTGGCTCGGCGGGAACGATATTAATGTTTGGCAGCGATCGGCTGACTCCGGTAACTACAAAGTAGCGTACGCTGCTTTCAAAGCCGATATTGCCGCTTGTTATACCGCGCGATTTTAAAATATTGGCTACGACATCAAACGGGCTTTCATGCTCTTGCCACACTTTTACATCATCGCCTATAGCTAACGACTCAAGCACACTTGGCTTTTCGAAAAATGGCGTTACCACCGCCATGTCACCTTTTTGAGGGATAACCAGCGCGGTCAAGCGCTCACTACGCCACCATTTAATCCCCGAAAAATAATCCATAGCTGCGCCAGGCTCGACCAGAATCGCCGCAATGTCTTGGGCTTTCATAAGCGACTGCGCTTTTTCGATACGCGCTTTACGCTCTTCTACGGTAATCGGCTTCGCATTTGTGGTGATATCGCTTAGCCCGCTTATATCGTTAATGTTTGTTGTATTGGTTTGACTAATTGCAGCCATAGAAGCCACAGGCGCAAGTGCAAAGCTAGCGCCCGCTAATTTTAAGAAATGTCGCTTATTCATGTTCCCTTCCTGTCGTTTTAATTAAGGTTGTTTAGCACCTTTTTATTTTATGAACATAACATTGAATTAATTTTGTACTAAAAACTTTAGTGTTTACTATTACTAGCACTTTATGCCCACATAACGAAGATCGCGGCAAGCCCAATAAGAAGTAAGCCAGCAATTTCGCGTTTTGTGACTGTATTTTTTAGCCAGTAATGTGAGAGTACCAAGGTAAGTAACACCTCTAACTGCCCAAGCGTTTTTACTAGCGCCACATGTTGCAATGCCATAGCGGTGAACCAACAAATTGAGCCCAAACAGCTTACCGTGCTAATCGCTAGCACCTGCTTTTTAGCGTTGGTTAGCTGTCTGAACACGAAGGGTTTAGTTAGCGCAATATAACCACTTAAACTTATCGTTTGTACACACAGTACCCATAACAACACCCAAGCAGCAGCCACCGTATGCTGAACATTTAGCATATGACTTGCCTCGCGCACCAACAGTGATGTCAGCGCAAAACAGGTACCGCAAGCAAGACCTATAACCATGGTTTTCACACTAATGCCATGGAGCCGATTGCCGCTGCTTAACACAAATACTGCTATTGCGCCTATTACTATGCCCGCCCACCCAAGGGGCGTTAAATAACTTCCGAAAAAGAGCATGCCTACAACGCCGGCCACCAAGGCCTCACTCTTCGCTAGACCTGCGCCAATGGCAAAATTCTTCTGCTTGAACAAAATCACCATTAAAGAAGTGGCCGCTATTTGAAGTAGCGAAGCACACAGTATCACTGCAATAAAAGAGCCTGAGAACTCAGGCACTTGACTGGCGCTACTGCTGTAGAGAATGAGTAAATAGACGAGGGCTATTGGCGGAGCCAAGATAAAGCGAGATAGCGTCACCCCAGAAGTGTTAACTGCGCCGCTCAATTTGCTCTGCAGTGCATTGCGCACGGTTTGCATAACAACCGCGCCCAACGTAAATAAAATCCAACTCATTAGCGTCGCTTTACCTTGTTATATCGCTACCTACAGTTAGGCGCGAATTACTTTGCCTCTTTAGCTTCCATTGCCTGTACGCGCTTGTCTTTAAAATCAGAGTCGCGTTTCCAGTATGGCCACACATCGCCTTGGGCATAGTAGTTCAGCATAGAGCCGATAAGTGAGAGGTCTTGTTGCACACCACCTAATGTCCAGCTTGGAAGGTAGTCGTCATCTGCTTTATGGTAGCGTTTGGCGATAAAGCTAGGGTCGGTATCGCCTAAGCTCATGAACAAAATTGAAGGCACGCCCTGCTTAGCGAGCGCGAAGTGATCTGAGCGGAAGAACAGTCCATTTTGAGGTCGCGGATCCATTTTGACCATTCGCCCTTGTAATGCAGCAGCTGTCGCTAAATCGTCTTCAATAGACAAATAGCCTTCGCCGTACTGCAAAATGTAATCAACATCATCGTTTACATTCATGCCGTCGATGTTTAAAAAGGCCACCATGTTCGATGTTGGTACCGGTGGATTATTTGCAAAATAATCGGCACCGAGTAGCCCTGTTTCTTCAGCGGTAAACGCACTAAACATTAGTGTACGTGCAAAGCCCTCTTCGCGTTTTGAAAGCGCATCTGCCAATGTAATTACACCTGCTACGCCTGACGCATTGTCTACCGCACCATTGTAAATAGTGGTTTGGCCGTTCTTCTCAACTTTGCCTAGGTGGTCCCAGTGAGCGTGAAGCATTACCCATTCTTCTGGCTTATCTGTACCTTCTAAAATGCCTGCAACATTTTGCGACTCGGCACGCTCAATAGTATTGGTGAAATCCAATGATGCTTTTGTGTTTAGCGCGATGGGCATAAATCCTGGCTTTGAAGCTTTGTCTTTAAGCTCGCCATAGTCCATACCCACTTTTTCAAATAGCTGTCTTGCGGCATTTAAATGAAGCCAACCCATTACACCGACTTGTGAAGCATTGTTGTTGTCGTCGACTAAACTGAATTTGGTATTGGAATTTGAGTTTTCGACTACGCCCCACCCGTAACCCGCAGGCATCGTTTCATGAATAATGAAAACCGCTTCTGCCCCCTGCCTGGCTGCTTCTTCGTACTTATATGTCCAGCGACCGTAATAGGTCATTGCGTTGCCTTGAAAAAGATCTGGATCTTTAGAAGCGAAACCCGGGTCGTTTACCAGCATTACAACGGTTTTTCCTTTTACATCCAGGCCGGCGTAATCATTCCAATTGTACTCTGGGGCATTAATGCCATAACCCACAAAAACTACATCACTATTAGCAAGTGAGTAGTCATTAACAATTCGCTGAGTACGGGCGGTAAACTCGCTGCCTGCGCTAAAATCAAGCCCGCCTATTTTTAACGATGAAATGTTCTTCGGCGTTATTTTGGCTAAAGGCACAGCTTGGGTGTAGCTATCGCCAAAGGCTGGCTTAAGCCCTAGCTTTTTGTATTGGGTTATCAAGTAATCGACTGTTTTCTCTTCACCTTTCGACAAAGGCCCTCGCCCTTCAAACTCATCGCTTGCCAGTGTTTTAACGTGCTGACGATATACGTGCAAATCGATAGAGGCATTACTCAGCGTCATCTTTTCGCCTTTTTTTGTCGCCGACAATTTAACCGGAGCTAAATTAGAAGCAGGTACTTCGGCATTCGCCGAACCAGTCGTTAAAGTAGAAGTAAGTACAGAAGCAGCGCAGACAAAGGAAAAGGCGCGATAAGGTTTGCAAAGATAAGTAAACATAAGCCATTGGTACAAATAAAAAAGGATACCGAAGAGTATCCTGTACCGCTGACTATCTCAACGCCGAAACGACTAAACCAAAAGAATGGGGTCAGAGTACATTTCTTTGCTTTTGGAGCGAGATAGATAATTAGAGAGCTTTGCCGCCTGTTTTCTGTGATGTATGAAAAAGTACACTTCCAAGCTTCAATAATGGGGTCAGAGTACATTTATTCGGTTTTGTAATAGGGAAAGCCAATAATGTACTCTGACCCCACTATTCGGGGGTGGCGAAAAAAGTACTCTGACCCTGAGGGATCCCCACGAATTTAATTCCATGTGCTTCCGGCCCATGCACTGTCTACTATGGAGCTGT
>NZ_JANHZQ010000041.1:0-39057 GCF_041414725.1 Alteromonas sp. DY56-G5
AGTGGGATCCACGAAGTCAGTATTGGTGACTCTCCCCCCGTAATCACAGACAAACAGGAGCGCCAGCAGGTGATCATAGATGTACTTGGCACATTATACCAAGAGATTTATTCCTGAATTTGATGCGGAATGTCGGCTGCACCCATTCCGGCAAGTGTTCCTGTAGCGATGGTACTGAACGATGCGTTACGCCCGCCACCAATAATTGCCCCGTAGAAACCACCTATGCCACCGGCTATTGCGCCTAAAGCATTGGCCCAAAGTGCACCAGAAACATTTGAGATCTCATGATTGTTTAATTCTGTAGGTTTTTCCATTGTTTGATTATCCTTTCAAAATAAATGATGGGCTTCACACAGTCTGCGTAAAGCCAACATAACTCTGATTCACTTTGCCTATGAAAAATACTGACCTTTCGATGGTTTTTTATTCTAAATAGCCCTTGCATAGTAATTAATCACCTTATATAATGCGCGCCCTTTTAAACGGAAACGGGAAGCCGATTGAGCAAATAATCTCTGTATTTGCGAGGCGTTAGACCCAAACAAGAGAGCATGTAAAATGGCTAAAAAAGTAAGCGGTATTATCAAGCTTCAGGTTGCAGCAGGCGCTGCTAACCCAAGTCCACCAGTTGGTCCTGCACTAGGTCAACACGGTGTAAACATCATGGAATTCTGTAAGGCTTTCAACGCGAAAACAGAAAGCCTTGAGAAAGGCGCTCCAGTACCAGTAGAAATTACTGTATACGAAGATCGCTCTTTCACATTCGAAACTAAGACTCCTCCTGCGTCTTACCTGCTTAAGAAAGCAGCGGGCATCAAGAGTGGTTCTGGCCGTCCTAACACTGAAAAAGTGGGTAAAGTTACTCGCGCTCAGTTGGAAGAGATTGCTAAAACTAAAGAGCCAGACCTTACTGCAGCTGATCTAGATGCAGCGGTACGCACTATCGCGGGTTCTGCTCGCTCAATGGGCTTGAACGTAGAGGACTAATCGAATGGCTAAATTAACTAAACGCGCTCGCCTAATCCGCGACAAAGTTGACTCTACTAAAGAGTACGAAATCAACGAAGCAGTAGCGCTTCTTAAAGAACTAGCAACAGCTAAGTTCGCAGAAAGCGTAGACGTATCTGTTAACCTTGGTATCGATGCGAAGAAATCTGACCAAAACGTTCGTGGTGCAACTGTACTACCTAACGGTACTGGTAAAGACGTTCGCGTTGCAGTATTCACTCAAGGTGCAAATGCTGAAGCGGCTAAAGAAGCTGGTGCAGACATCGTTGGTATGGACGACTTAGCTGAGCAAGTTAAGAAAGGCGAAATGAACTTTGACGTAGTAGTTGCTAGCCCAGACGCGATGCGTGTTGTTGGTCAACTAGGTCAAATCTTAGGTCCACGCGGCCTTATGCCTAACCCAAAAACTGGCACTGTAACGCCTGACGTTGCAACGGCAGTTAAGAACGCTAAAGCTGGTCAGGTACGCTACCGTAACGATAAGAACGGTATCATCCACGCTAGCATCGGTAAGATTGCGTTCGAAGCGAACCAAATTCAAGAAAACCTTGAAGCGCTACTTGAAGCATTGAAGAAAGCTAAGCCTTCTTCTGCGAAAGGTACATACATCAAGAAGATCAGCCTAAGCACTACAATGGGTGCTGGTGTTGCTCTTGATAAGGCTTCTGTAGGTCTTTAATTTCGCTGAGCTTAGGCTTATCGAAATCTCTTAAAGGTTATGGGTTGGAGCTGTGATAATTAGCAGTGCTAATAAGCAGCTCCCGTCCTAGACCGCAGGTGCGGTGTGGTGAAAGAGGTAAGAGAACTTTCACAGTCAACACACTGCTTAATACAACAACCTGCGCAGACGGTGGTTTGACTCAGACTCTCTGGGGTAACAAACACCGTAGAGCGGTATCAACCATGAGGGTTGGTATCAATCTGTGAACCCTGACGGCGTAAGCGGGTAACCGCAAACAAAGTCAGATACAAAGAGGTGAACTCAGTGGCACTAGGTTTAGCAGCAAAAAAAGAGATCGTAGCAGAAGTTTCTGAAGTTGCGTCTCGCGCTCTATCCGTAGCCGTTGCTGAATACCGTGGGATGGAAGTTGCAGAACTGACTGACCTACGTGTTAAAGCTCGTGAGCAAGGCGTATACCTAAAGGTTGTACGTAACACTCTTGCAAAGCGTGCTCTAGCAGACAGTCAATTTGCAGACTTAGACAGCGCCTTAACTGGCCCGCTTATCTATGGTTTCTCTATCGACGCACCAGGCGGTGCGGCACGTCTTTTCAAAGACTTCGGTAAGACTAACGATAAGCTAAAAGTTACAGCACTATCTATTGGTAGCGGTCTTCTTGGTCCAGAGAAATTGGACGCAGTTGCAGCACTACCTACCCGCGACGAAGCGCTTGCGAAACTACTTGCAACCTTCAAAGCACCAGTTGGGAAGTTCGTTCAAACAATCAACGAAGTTCCTGGCAAGTTTGTGCGCGTATTGGCGGCGGTCAAAGACACCAAGTAATTGGCGTTTTTGGCATATTGATTTTTTTAACATTTTATACCCAGGAGTTTAGAGAACATGGCTCTAACTAAAGAAGATATCTTAAACGCAATCGCTGAAATGCCAGTAATGGAACTGGTTGAACTAATCGAAGCGGCTGAAGAAAAATTCAACGTATCTGCTGCAGCTGCTGTTGCTGTTGCTGGTCCAGCTGCTGGCGGTGACGCTGCTGCTGCAGAAGAAAAGACTGAATTCGACGTTGTAATGACTTCATTCGGTGGCAACAAAGTTGCAGTTATCAAAGCAGTTCGCGGCGCGACTGGCCTAGGTCTTAAAGAAGCTAAAGAAGTAGTTGAGTCTGCTCCTAAAGCTATCAAAGAAGGCGTAAGCAAAGATGAAGCTGAAGCACTTAAGAAAGAGCTTGAAGAAGCTGGTGCAGAAGTAGAAATCAAGTAATCTGACATAGTCAGATTATTGCCTGAGACGGCAAGGCTGGTGGTTTTTTAAACCACCAGCCTTTTTGCGCTGTATAGTGTGTAGAATCTAACCCTTGGTTACACTACTTAAAGCGCCATTCGGAAATACCCATAAAAAGCATAAAAATCCAACAAGTTAACTAATAATTGGTTAAATTTTGTTGTATGCTGGTGTATCTGCCCGAAAAAGGGTTGTGGAAGTTTGTTGCTTAGTGCGCCATTTGAAACGTAGCTTTTAGCCCATAGCACGCGTTTTAAAGCATTTTGCAGCAGGTTGGGTCATAAATCAGCAGGCTGAGGAACCCATGGTTTACTCTTATAGCGAAAAGAAACGTATCCGTAAGGATTTTGGCAAACGCCCACAGGTATTGGAAATTCCATACCTTCTTTCAATTCAGCTTGATTCTTTCAAAAAGTTTATTGAGATCGATGCAGATGCTCAATACGGTTTGGAAGCAGCATTTCGTTCCGTTTTTCCAATTAAAAGCTACTCAGGTAGTTCAGAGCTTCAGTATGTAAGCTACCGCCTGGGAGAGCCCGTTTTCGACGTTAAAGAATGTCAAATTCGCGGCGTAACTTTCTCTGCTCCGTTAAGAGTAAAACTACGGTTAGTGTTGTTCGATAAAGACGCTGCGCCAGGTACCGTAAAAGATATTAAAGAACAAGAAGTGTACATGGGCGAGATCCCGTTGATGACTGAGAACGGTACGTTCGTTATCAATGGTACAGAGCGTGTTATCGTGTCACAGCTACACCGTTCACCTGGTGTATTCTTTGATCACGACAAAGGTAAAACCCACTCGTCAGGTAAAGTGCTTTATAACGCACGCGTAATTCCTTACCGTGGTTCGTGGTTAGACTTCGAGTTTGACCCGAAAGATAACCTATTCGTACGTATCGACCGTCGTCGTAAGTTGCCTGCAACGATTATCTTACGCGCACTTGAAATGACGTCTGAAGAAATCCTAGATACTTTCTTCGACAAAGTAAGCGTACGTATCGACAAAGACAAACTAATGATGGAAGTGGTTCCAGATCGCCTACGTGGTGAGACGGCTGCTTTTGATATCATTGACGGTGAAGGCAACGTTGTTGTTGAAACGGGTCGTCGTATTTCTGCGCGCCACACGCGTGCACTAGAAAAAGCCGGTCTTACAGAACTTGAAGTTCCAGCCGATTACCTAATTGGCCGTGTTTACGCAGCTACTTATGTAAACGAAGACACAGGCGAAGTGATTGTAAGCGCGAACGACGAACTAACCCTTGAAAACCTAGCGGCACTTAGCCAAGCGGGTATCAAAGAGTTCGAAACGCTTTACATCAACGAGCTAGATCACGGTTCATACATTTCAGATACGCTACGTATCGATTCTTCAACTAACCGCCTTGAAGCACTAGTTGAAATTTACCGTATGATGCGTCCTGGTGAGCCACCAACGAAAGATGCAGCTGAAACCTTGTTCGATAACTTGTTCTTCTCTGATGAACGTTACGACCTATCTTCTGTTGGCCGCATGAAGTTCAACCGCCGTCTTGGCCGTGAAGAACTTATTGGTGCTGGTACACTAGATAAAGAAGACATTATTTCTGTAATGAAGCAGCTAATAATGATTCGTGACGGTAAAGACGAAGTAGATGACATCGATCACCTAGGTAACCGTCGTATCCGTTCTGTAGGTGAAATGGCAGAAAACCAATTCCGCGTTGGTCTTGTACGTGTTGAGCGTGCAGTTAAAGAGCGTCTTAGCTTAGGCGACCTAGACAACGTGATGCCACAAGATCTTATTAACGCTAAGCCTATCTCGGCTGCGGTTAAAGAGTTCTTCGGTTCATCTCAGCTTTCTCAGTTCATGGACCAAAACAACCCGCTATCAGAAGTAACGCATAAGCGTCGTATTTCTGCATTAGGCCCGGGTGGTCTTACACGTGAACGTGCAGGCTTCGAAGTTCGAGACGTACACCCGACTCACTACGGTCGTCTATGTCCAATCGAAACGCCGGAAGGCCCGAACATCGGTCTAATTAACTCATTGGCAAGCTTCGCGCGTACCAATGACTTCGGTTTCCTAGAAACGCCGTTCCGTCGCATTGTAGACGGTGTGGTAACAGACGAAATCGATTACTTATCTGCAATTGAAGAAGGTCAATTCGCAATCGCTCAGGCAAACATCGCGTTGACTGAAGCAGGCGAGTTGGTTGACGACCTAATTCCATGTCGTCACCGCGGTGAAACTACCTTGATGCCGAAAGAAGACATCAAGTACATGGACGTTTCACCTCAGCAAATCGTTTCAATTGCTGCAAGCATTATCCCATTCCTAGAGCACGATGATGCGAACCGTGCACTTATGGGTGCGAACATGCAACGTCAGGCAGTACCTACACTACGCGCTGATAAGCCGCTAGTTGGTACCGGTATGGAAAGAACTATCGCGGTTGACTCAGGTGTTACTGTAGTTGCTAAGCGCGGTGGTGTGGTTGATTACGTAGATGCCAGCCGTATCGTTATTAAAGTAGACGAAGATGAAATGCTTCCAGGTGAAGCAGGTATCGATATCTACAACCTGACTAAGTACACTCGTTCTAACCAAAACACGTGTATCAATCAGAAGCCTACTTGTAGTGTTGGCGACCCGATTGTTGCAGGCGACGTGCTAGCTGATGGTCCTTCAACAGACCTAGGTGACCTTGCACTTGGTCAGAACATGCGTATCGCGTTCATGCCGTGGAATGGTTACAACTTTGAGGATTCAATCCTTATTTCTGAGCGTGTAGCGCAGGAAGACCGTTTTACTACTATCCACATTCAAGAGCTTAGCTGTATCGCTCGTGATACTAAGCTTGGGCCAGAAGAAATTTCTTCTGATATCCCGAACGTGGGTGAATCTGCACTAAGCAAGCTTGATGAGTCAGGTGTTGTTTACATTGGTGCGGAAGTGAAAGGCGGTGACATCCTTGTAGGTAAAGTAACGCCTAAAGGTGAAACGCAGCTTACGCCAGAAGAAAAACTACTACGTGCAATCTTCGGTGAGAAAGCGTCTGACGTTAAAGATACGTCTCTACGTGTACCTAACTCTGTTCACGGTACGGTAATCGACGTTCAAGTATTTACCCGTGACGGTGTAGAGAAAGACAAGCGTGCGCTAGAAATTGAAGATATGCAGCTACGTCAGGTTAAGAAAGACCTTACTGACGAGTTTGAAATTCTTGCAGACGGTATCTTTGCACGTGCACAAACTGCACTTCTACGTGCTGGTGTTGACCAAGCTAAGCTTGACAGCCTGCCGCGTGAAAAGTGGTTTGAAATCGCACTTAACAGTGAAGATGCACAGCTAGAGCTAGACCAAATCGCTGATCAGCATGCTGAAATCAAACTTGATTTCGATAAGAAGTTTGAAGGTAAGCGTCGCAAGATCACTCAAGGCGATGATCTAGCCCCTGGTGTGCTTAAGATCGTTAAGGTTTACCTTGCGGTTAAACGTCACATCCAACCGGGTGATAAAATGGCCGGTCGTCACGGTAACAAAGGTGTTATCTCGACTATCCAGCCTGTAGAAGACATGCCATACGATGCTAACGGTACGCCGGTAGATATCGTTCTTAACCCACTAGGTGTACCGTCTCGTATGAACATCGGTCAGATCCTAGAAACTCACTTGGGTATGGCTGCACACGGTCTTGGTGTGAAGATTGATCGCATGATTAAAGAGCAGCGCGAGCTGGCTGAACTACGTGACTTCTTGAAGAAGGTGTACGAGCTTGGTGAGAATCACCAAGAAGTTGACATCGATAGCTTCACAGACCACGAAGTTCGTCGTCTAGCGGAAAACCTTCGTAAGGGTGTTCCTGTAGCAACACCAGTATTCGATGGTGCTCGTGAATCTGAAATCAAAGAAATGCTGAAGCTTGCTGATATTCCAGAAAGCGGTCAGATTGCTTTGTTTGACGGTCGTACCGGTCGCGAATTTGAGCGTCCAGTTACGGTTGGTTACATGTACATGCTGAAACTGAACCACTTAGTAGACGACAAAATGCACGCGCGTTCTACGGGTTCTTACAGCCTTGTTACACAGCAGCCTCTTGGTGGTAAAGCACAGTTCGGTGGTCAGCGCTTCGGTGAGATGGAAGTGTGGGCACTTGAAGCATACGGTGCAGCATATACCCTTCAAGAAATGCTTACCGTTAAGTCGGATGACGTTAACGGCCGTACCAAGATGTACAAGAACATCGTCGATGGCGACCACAGAATGGAACCTGGCATGCCAGAGTCATTCAACGTACTACTTAAAGAAATTCGCTCGTTGGGTATCAACATCGAGCTTGAAGAAAAGTAATACGGCGTTAGCCACGTAATGTTATGAGATGGCCCGGCGCTTGCGCCGGGCTCTAGAGACTGACTCCGCTGGGAGAGTAATGTGAAAGACTTATTAAAGTTTCTAAAGCAACAAAACAAGACTGAAGAATTCGATAATATTCGAATCGGTCTGTCTTCACCTGACATGATCCGTTCATGGTCATTCGGTGAAGTTAAAAAGCCTGAAACAATTAACTACCGTACGTTCAAGCCTGAGCGTGACGGTCTGTTCTGTGCGCGTATCTTTGGTCCGGTTAAAGACTACGAGTGTCTTTGCGGTAAGTACAAGCGCCTTAAGCACCGTGGTGTTATCTGTGAGAAGTGTGGCGTTGAAGTTACACTGACTAAAGTACGTCGTGAGCGTATGGGTCACATCGAGCTAGCTAGCCCGGTAGCACACATCTGGTTCCTTAAATCACTTCCGTCTCGTATCGGCCTAATGCTAGATATGACACTTCGTGATATTGAACGTGTACTTTACTTTGAATCATACGTGGTTACAGAGCCAGGTATGACTACGCTTGAGCGCAGCCAACTTCTTAACGAAGAAGAATACTTGGATGCACTTGAAGAGCACGGTGATGAGTTTGAAGCGAAGATGGGTGCTGAAGCAGTATTCGATCTTCTTACAGCACTAGACGTAGACGCAGACGTTGCGGCTATGCGTGAAGAGCTGCCTTCAATCAACTCTGAAACTAAGCGTAAGAAAATTACTAAGCGTCTTAAGTTGCTTGAGTCATTCCAACAGTCTGGCAACAAGCCAGAGTGGATGATCATGACGGTTCTTCCGGTACTTCCACCAGATTTACGTCCTCTAGTACCACTAGATGGCGGCCGTTTTGCAACGTCTGACCTTAACGACCTTTACCGTCGTGTAATTAACCGTAACAACCGTCTTAAGCGTCTTCTAGACCTAGCTGCTCCAGACATCATCGTACGCAACGAAAAGCGTATGCTTCAAGAGTCTGTTGATGCGCTTCTAGATAACGGACGTCGTGGTCGTGCGATTACGGGTTCTAACAAGCGTCCACTTAAGTCACTTGCAGACATGATCAAAGGTAAGCAAGGTCGTTTCCGTCAAAACCTTCTTGGTAAGCGTGTTGACTACTCAGGCCGTTCTGTAATTACCGTTGGTCCTACGCTACGTCTTCACCAGTGTGGTCTTCCTAAGAAGATGGCACTTGAGCTATTCAAACCGTTTATCTACGGTAAGCTTGAAGGTCGTGGTCTTGCGACAACAATTAAAGCTGCTAAGAAGCTTGTAGAGCGCGAAGCACCAGAGGTTTGGGACGTACTAGACGACGTTATCCGCGAACACCCGGTACTACTTAACCGTGCACCTACACTTCACCGTTTGGGTATCCAAGCATTCGAACCAACACTAATCGAAGGTAAAGCGATTCAGCTTCACCCGCTAGTGTGTGCGGCGTACAACGCCGACTTCGATGGTGACCAAATGGCGGTACACGTTCCGTTGACAATCGAAGCACAGCTAGAAGCACGTGCACTTATGATGTCAACGAACAACATTCTGTCACCTGCGAACGGTGAGCCAATTATCGTACCTTCACAGGACGTTGTATTGGGTCTTTACTACCTAACGCGTGACAAAGTAAACGGCTTAGGCGAAGGCATGGTATTCACCAGCCCGAATGAAGCAGAGAAAGCATACCGTACAGGTAATGCTGAGCTTCACTCTCGCGTTAAAGTACGTATTACTGAATATGACATCGATGAAGATGGCAACAAAACTGAGAAAGTAACGCTAACTGACACGACTGTTGGTCGTGCGATTTTCTCATTGATCCTTCCAAAGGGTCTGCCGTTTGAAATCATCAACCAAGCGATGGGCAAGAAGCAAATTTCAAGACTATTGAATGCTTGTTACCGTACGCTAGGTCTGAAAGACACAGTAATTGCTGCTGACCAAATCATGTATACCGGTTTCCACTACGCGATGATCGCGGGTGCGTCTGTTGGTATCGACGATATGGTTATCCCTGCTGCTAAGAAAGACATCATTGATGCAGCGGAAGCAGAAGTTATTGAAATTCAGGAACAGTTCCAAAACGGTCTTGTTACCGCGGGTGAGCGTTACAACAAAGTTATCGATATCTGGTCAAATGCCAACGAAAAAGTTGCTAAGGCCATGATGGATAACCTTAAGACTGACATCGTAATTAACCGCGATGGCGAAGAAGAAGAGCAATCATCATTTAACTCTGTTTACATGATGGCCGACTCGGGTGCTCGTGGTAGTGCCGCTCAGATTCGTCAGCTAGCTGGTATGCGTGGTCTGATGGCTAAGCCAGATGGCTCAATCATCGAAACCCCAATTACGGCGAACTTCCGTGAAGGTCTGAACGTACTACAGTACTTCATCTCAACTCACGGTGCTCGTAAAGGTCTTGCGGATACCGCACTTAAGACAGCGAACTCGGGTTACCTAACGCGTCGTCTAGTAGACGTTGCACAAGACTTGGTAATCACTAACGACGACTGTGGCACATTCGAAGGTGTTCAAATGACACCACTAATCGAAGGTGGTGACGTTGTTGAGCCACTGCGCGAGCGTGTACTAGGCCGTGTGGTAGCAGAAGATGTACTTAAGCCAGGTACTAACGAAGTACTAGTTGAGCGTAACGTTCTTCTAGACGAAGCGTTAGTAGACATGCTTGAAGCTAACTCAGTTGACCAAATCATGGTTCGCTCGGTAATCACTTGTGACAACGACTTCGGTGTTTGTGCTAAGTGTTACGGTCGTGACCTTGCACGTGGTCACATGGTGGGTAGCGGTGAATCGGTTGGTGTTATTGCAGCACAGTCAATCGGTGAGCCAGGTACACAGCTTACCATGCGTACGTTCCACATCGGTGGTGCGGCATCAAGAGCATCTGCTGAGAACAGCGTACAAGTTAAGACTGCGGGTAGCCTTAAGCTACACAACGCGAAGTTCGTACGTAACTCTGACGGCAAAGTGGTTATCGTTTCTCGTTCAACAGAACTTACTGTTATCGACGAGCAAGGCCGTGAGAAAGAGCGCTATAAAGTACCTTACGGTGCTGTACTTAGCGTGGATGACGGTGCAACTATTGCAGCTGGCGACGTTGTTGCTAACTGGGATCCGCATAGTCACCCAATCATCACTGAACGTGCAGCTAAGATTAGCTTCGCTGACATTGATGACTCTAACACCGAAATGCAGCAAGACGAGCTTACTGGTCTAACCCGTATCGTTGTTAAAGACCTTGCGAAAGTAAACTCTAAAGAGCCTAAGCTAATTCTTGAAAGCGACGAGTTCGGTCTTCAAGAAATTCGTCTTCCAAGCTTCACAACCATCGAAGCGAAAGAAGGCAAAGTGGCTAACGAAGGTGACGTGCTAGCACGTATTCCTCAAGAAAGCTCGAAGACTCGTGATATCACGGGTGGTCTACCGCGCGTTGCGGACCTATTTGAAGCACGTAAGCCTAAAGAGCCTGCAATCCTTGCAGAAATCTCAGGTACTATCGGCTTCGGTAAAGAGACCAAAGGTAAGAAGCGTCTTGTAATTACACCTGCTGAGGGTGACGCATACGAAGAGATGATTCCTAAGTGGCGTCAGCTTAACGTATTCGAAGGTGAGAAAGTGGAAAAAGGCGAAGTTATCGCCGATGGTCCAGAGTCTCCGCACGATATCCTACGTCTACGTGGTATCTCAGCAGTAGCAAACTACATCGTGAACGAAGTTCAGGAAGTATACCGTCTACAGGGTGTTAAGATTAACGATAAGCACATCGAAGTAGTTATCCGTCAGATGCTACGTAAGTGCATTATCACTAATCCAGGCGATACGCAGTTCCTTGAAGGCGAACAGGTTGAAGTATCGAACGTTAAAGTGGCTAACCGTGAAATTGAAAAACACGGCAAGATCCCAGCGCAGTACGAAACACAACTGCTTGGTATCACTAAAGCGTCACTGTCTACTGAGTCATTTATCTCAGCGGCATCGTTCCAAGAAACAACACGTGTTCTAACTGAAGCTGCGGTTCAGGGTAAAGAAGATGACCTACGCGGTCTGAAAGAAAACGTAATCGTTGGTCGTCTAATTCCAGCGGGTACAGGTTTCGCTTACCACGAACGCCGTGCACAACGTCGCAAAGAGCAAATCGAAGAAATGTCAGTGTCTGCTGCTGAAGCAGAACAGGCATTAACCGAAGCGCTTAATGCTGGTGCAGACGAAGATACTGCCGAATAAGGCAAGATCATAGGAGTACGTTAACGTACTCCTAACAATTTGGCAGTCCAGTTGTACAGATTGCAGATAAATTAACTGCTTAACCTTTGTACACCTTGACAGTCAGAGCGATGATCTTTAATATTCCGCGACCCGATTTTGGATAGCCATCAAGTGGCTCGATAAACGGTCGCGGTTTTTTGTATCAGCGCTCAGTGAATGTTGACGAGCACAATGTTCACAAACAAGAGCGATTAAGCAATTAATCGCATTAATATGGACCCAATCACAGTGATTGGGTTTTCGTAGTTTTTAATCAGGAGCTAGTTAATGGCAACAGTTAACCAGTTAGTGCGCAAGCCGCGTAGAAAGCCCGTTGAAAAAAGCAACGTAGCTGCTCTACAAGCTTGTCCACAAAGACGTGGTGTATGTACTCGTGTATATACTACTACGCCTAAGAAACCAAACTCTGCACTACGTAAAGTATGTCGTGTACGTCTAACTAACGGTTTTGAAGTTTCTTCATACATCGGTGGTGAAGGTCACAACCTACAAGAGCACAGTGTAGTACTTATCCGTGGTGGTCGTGTTAAAGATCTACCAGGTGTTCGTTATCACACAGTTCGCGGTACTCTTGACTGCGCAGGTGTAAACGATCGTAAACAAGCCCGTTCTAAGTACGGCGCGAAGAAGCCTAAGTCATAACGGTTCTCCGTTAGTAAGGCCAAACTGAAGTTTAAGAGTTTTGGGTTTTCCCTGAATTCATACGGAGAATAGAAAATGCCAAGAAGAAGAGTCGTAGGTCAACGTAAAATCCTACCAGAGCCAAAATTTGGTTCACAACTGCTTGCGAAATTCATGAATGTCGTAATGCTCGACGGCAAAAAGTCAGTCGCTGAAAAAATCGTTTACGGTGCGCTTGATATTGTTGCTGAAAAAACCGGCAAAGCACACCTAGATATCTTCGAGGAAGCGCTTGATAACATCCGCCCAACAGTAGAGGTTAAGTCTCGTCGTGTTGGTGGTTCAACTTATCAGGTTCCAGTTGAAGTACGTCCAGTTCGTCGTAACGCGCTAGGTATGCGTTGGATGGTTGAAGCTGCACGTAAACGTGGCGAAAAGTCTATGGCACAACGCCTAGCGGCTGAAATGCTAGACGCAGCAGATAATAAAGGTTCAGCGGTTAAGAAACGTGAAGACGTTCACCGTATGGCCGAAGCAAACAAAGCGTTTGCTCACTACCGTTGGTAATCAACGTTATTTAACTGAGAGAGATTTATGCCTCGTAAGACCTCGATTGAGCGTTATCGCAATATTGGTATTGTGGCTCACGTGGACGCGGGTAAAACCACGACCACAGAGCGTGTTCTGTTTTATACAGGACTGTCTCACAAAATCGGTGAAGTGCACGATGGTGCTGCTACCATGGACTGGATGGAGCAAGAGCAGGAGCGTGGTATTACTATCACGTCTGCTGCAACGACTTGTTTCTGGTCTGGTATGGAGCAACAGTTCGATCAACACAGGATCAACATCATCGACACCCCTGGACACGTTGACTTTACTATCGAAGTAGAGCGTTCATTGCGTGTACTAGACGGTGCAGTTGTTGTTTTCTGTGGGTCTTCTGGGGTAGAACCTCAATCAGAGACAGTCTGGCGACAGGCTGACAAATATCAAGTGCCACGCCTTGTGTTCGTTAATAAGATGGACCGGGCTGGCGCTGATTTTGAACGTGTTGTGGGTCAAATCCGCAAGCGTTTAGGCGCAAACTGTGTTCCGATTCAAATCAACATGGGCGCTGAAGAGAATTTCCATGGCGTCATCGACCTTGTGAAGATGAAAGCCATCAACTGGAATGAAGAAGACATGGGTATGACATTTACCTATGAAGACATTCCGGCTGAATATTTAGATACCGCTGAGCAGTACCGTACCGAAATGATCGAAGCGGCTGCAGAAGCATCTGATGAGCTGATGAATAAATACTTGGAAGGTGAAGAGCTTTCTGAGGAAGAAATTCGTTCAGGCCTTCGTCAGCGTACGCTGAACAACGAAATTGTTCTTGCCACCTGTGGCAGTGCCTTCAAAAACAAAGGTGTTCAGGCAGTACTAGACTCTGTTATTCATTATCTTCCGTCTCCAACAGAAGTTAAGGCCATCACTGGTGTACTTGACGACAAAGACGAGACAGAAGCAGAGCGTCATTCAAGCGACGATGAGCCGTTCTCAGCGCTAGCATTTAAAATAGCGACCGACCCATTTGTGGGTACGCTAACCTTCTTCCGTTGTTACTCTGGTGTAGTAAACACGGGTGATACGGTTTACAACCCTGTTAAGGGCAAGCGTGAGCGCTTTGGTCGTATTGTGCAAATGCACGCGAAAGACCGTGAAGAAATTAAAGAAGTACGCGCAGGTGACATTGCTGCGGCCATTGGCCTTAAAGATGTAACAACCGGTGATACGCTTTGTGACCCTAATCATGTTATTACGCTAGAGCGTATGGAGTTCCCAGAGCCGGTAATTTCAATTGCGGTTGAGCCTAAGTCGCAAGCTGACCAAGAGAAAATGGGCATAGCCCTAAGCAAGCTTGCAGCTGAAGATCCGTCATTCAAAGTAAAAACTGACGACGAGACTGGCCAGACGATTATCTCAGGTATGGGTGAACTTCACCTTGATATCATTGTCGACCGCATGAAGCGCGAATTTAAAGTTGAATGTAACGTAGGTAACCCTCAGGTTGCTTATCGTGAAACCCTTCGTAAATCTGTTGAAGTTGAAGGGAAGTTCGTTCGTCAGTCAGGCGGCCGCGGCCAATTTGGTCATGTATGGCTGCGCATTGAGCCTCAAGAAGAAGGTTCAGGCTACGAATTTGTGAACGAAATCGTCGGTGGTGTGGTACCAAAAGAGTTCATTCCAGCGGTCGATAAAGGAATTCAGGAGCAGATGCGAAGTGGTGTTCTTGCAGGGTATCCAGTACTTGATGTAAAGGTTACGTTGTTTGACGGTTCATACCACGACGTTGACTCTTCTGAAATGGCGTTTAAGATCGCCGGCTCTATGGGTTTCAAAAAAGGCGCCGCAGAAGCAAATCCGGTGTTACTTGAACCCACAATGAAAGTTGAAGTGACTACTCCAGAAGACTGGATGGGTGATGTAGTTGGTGACATTAATCGTCGCCGCGGCATGATCGAAGGTATGGAAGATGGCGTCGCAGGTGTTAAAATAATACGTGCTAAAGTGCCGCTTTCAGAAATGTTTGGCTACGCAACTGACTTGCGTTCACAAACACAAGGTCGTGCTTCATACTCAATGGAGTTCTTCAATTATTCTGAGGCGCCGAACAATGTGGCGCAGGCTATTATTGAATCTAGAATTTAATCTAAATGAAGGTTCGGTCCGGTCTATTGGTGGGTCGGACTTTTAACTTAGGAAACGAGAAAAATGGCAAAAGAAAAGTTTGAACGTACGAAACCCCACGTAAACGTGGGTACAATCGGCCACGTTGACCACGGTAAAACTACGCTAACTGCAGCAATCACTACAGTTCTTTCAAAGACTTACGGTGGTAACGCACAGGCTTTCGATCAAATCGATAACGCGCCTGAAGAAAAAGCACGTGGTATCACCATCTCTACTTCACACGTAGAATACGATACTCCTACTCGTCACTACGCACACGTAGACTGCCCAGGACACGCTGATTACGTTAAAAACATGATCACTGGTGCTGCTCAGATGGACGGTGGTATCCTAGTAGTAGCTGCGACTGATGGCCCTATGCCACAAACTCGTGAGCACATCCTACTTGGTCGTCAGGTTGGTATTCCTTACATCATCGTATTCATGAACAAGTGTGACATGGTTGACGATGAAGAGCTTCTAGAGCTAGTAGAAATGGAAGTTCGTGAACTTCTTAACGAATACGAATTCCCAGGTGATGACCTACCAGTTATCCAAGGTTCAGCTCTTAAAGCGCTTGAAGGCGACGCAGAGTGGGAAAAGAAAATCATCGAGCTTGGTGAAGCGCTTGATTCATACATCCCAGAGCCAGAGCGTGCAATCGACAAGCCGTTCATTCTTCCAATCGAAGACGTATTCTCAATCTCAGGCCGTGGTACAGTTGTAACGGGTCGTGTTGAGCAAGGTATCATCAAGGTTGGTGAAGAAGTAGAAATCGTAGGTATCAAAGATACTACTAAGACTACTTGTACTGGTGTTGAGATGTTCCGTAAGCTTCTTGACGAAGGCCGTGCAGGTGAGAACGTTGGTGTTCTTCTACGTGGTACTAAGCGTGATGAAGTTGAACGTGGTCAAGTACTAGCTAAGCCTGGTTCAATCACTCCACACGTTAACTTCGAAGCAGAAGTATACGTACTATCTAAAGATGAAGGTGGCCGTCATACTCCATTCTTCAAAGGCTACCGTCCACAGTTCTACTTCCGTACAACTGACGTAACTGGTGCTGTAGAGCTTCCAGAGGGCGTAGAAATGGTAATGCCTGGTGACAACCTTAAATTCAAAGTTGAGCTAATTGCTCCGATCGCGATGGAAGAAGGTCTTCGTTTCGCAATCCGTGAAGGTGGTCGTACAGTAGGTGCTGGTGTTGTATCTAAGATCCTAGACTAATCTAGACTTAGCAACACAAGCCAAAAAAAGCGCACTTAGGTGCGCTTTTTTTATGCCTGCGATTTAGTTCGTGATTGTTGTGCCCTCTGAAACACGCCGTAAACCCATCCTTGCTTTTATGTAAGAGCTCCGATACCGCAGCCCTGCGGTGTCAGGTTTAGAGAGCGATTTCCCTCTGTAATAGGCATAAAAAAGCTAGGGCTATGCCTAGCTTTGATATTTAGGTCGGTAGCAACAAGGGGGGTTACATTTGCTCGACTTTGTAGCCTTTCGCCTTTAATAAGGCGATAACACTGTCATCGCCAACTAGGTGGCCAGCACCGACTAAGACAAATTCTTGGTCATCATCGCCAAACATGGCTTCGATTTGAGGTAGCCAGTTTTGGTTGCGCTTAGTAAAAACATCGTCGTACGAAGCGGGAGACTCACGTTTGAATGTGTCTACCACCACTTCATCGATTTTCTGAGTATTCCCTTCTCTCCATGCTTTTATGGTGCTTTTAAGCATGTCTTTTAGCTCTGGTAGCGTTTCCAAAGTTTCAGAAATGAGGCGGTCTTCTTCACCGGCTCCCATATTGGCAAGCATACTGATTTGAAAATCTAACGATTCCAGATATTCACTGGCTTTTCCGTCGCGAGCAGCTAACTGCATGAAGTAGGCATCTACACCTTGTCCAGCTAGCTGAGAGCGTTGTGCTTCCATAGCTACCAGCATTGATGCAACCATGCCTGGCTTAAATTGCGCTAACTGATCGGCTGTTGCGCCAAAGTTGGCTAAATAAACATTGAGAGCCTGATAGGTCTCTTCTGATACATCATCTTTAAGCGACTTACCGTCTTTGTAAGCTAGCCCAGCCATCATTTTTTGCTGACCTTCAATATCCGTTGGGGCAGGCATTTTTACTTCAAAAACTAAAGTGTCACTTTTTTCATAGGTTTCAGTGAACGTAGCGGGCAATGGAAATTCAGAGATTGGCAGAATATGTATTGTACCACCTACATAAACCGCATCATCGCCTTTCGACACTTTCCAAACCGAGGTCTGGTCGTGCTCTACATTTCCTGCAAAGGCTGTTGCCGAAATAGCGAAACTTGCCGCCATTGCCCATTTACGAAGGGGTATTCTTTTCATTGTATATATCCTTATTAATTATTCTACCAAGATGTCTTACAGTGTATTGGCTACATGCAGCTTAATTCTTCCTGTCTGCCCCCAAAACACACTGCGCTCGACTAGTATTTCCAATCATATCAGATGCACAACCAAGTAAGGACTGATCTTCAATACAGATTTTATTACACTTTGTTGTGTCACCTTGATGTAGAACCACTATACCTGCGGTAACACGCCGCGGTCGCGAACATTTTAACTCTCGCTGAGTGAGTAATTATCTGTGCGGACTGGTATAAACTATATGTTGAAGCTTCGGGCGAGTGAATACGTTACGCTATGCACTCCATATTCGGTGTAGGCTGGTAGGATTTATACATTCT
The DNA here is from genome assembly GCF_041414725.1 of Alteromonas sp. DY56-G5. Classification (NCBI taxonomy): domain Bacteria; kingdom Pseudomonadati; phylum Pseudomonadota; class Gammaproteobacteria; order Alteromonadales; family Alteromonadaceae; genus Alteromonas; species Alteromonas sp. DY56-G5. The sequence continues at coordinate 17,661 of NZ_JANHZQ010000041.1, forward strand.
TGGCACCAACTCGCTGCTTATTAACTTTAACACTGCAAATAATGTCAAAACCTAACGAACCAAAAACACAGACCGTTAGTGATGCTCTTAAGCATGCTATCGAAAAATTTCCGACGACACCTATCGCAGAGGTTAAGGCAACGGTACCTCAAGATGCTGCAAGTTGGCGGGAGCTCGTGCAGCAACGAAATGCGCAGCAAAAGAAAAAAATAAAGAACATGCGTAAACAATTAGGTGTCAGTGTGGAGTTACTGGAAATAGCCGGCGTAACAGTTCGTAAGCTCACGCCGAAAGAGGTGTCACCGCATTTTGAAAACTATGTTTATATAGACGTGCATGGGGGCGCCTATGTATTTTTTGGCGGCTTGCCGAGTATTGAAGAAGGGTTATTGATTGCATCACGGTTAGGAATAACCGTATTGAGTGTAGATTACGCTATGCCGCCACATGCCCCAGCACCTGCCGCGCTTTGTGATTTAAAAGCTGTATACCTAGCGCTTTTAGATAGCGTTGACAGTCGTCGCATACTCGTTGGAGGGACATCTGCAGGCGCCGGGCTGGTTCTTGCACTTGTACAGTCACTGGCCGCCGAGAGTATAAGCCTTCCTTGCGCTATCTATACAGGCACACCATGGGTAGACTTAACGCAGGCAGGGGATAGTCGACAAGTTAATGAAGGTGCTGATCGTGTGCTGGTTACCTACGAAGGGCTACTACAATCTGCGGCAGCGCTTTACGCTGGAACTATCGACTTATCACACCCTAGTGTTTCGCCTATTTATGGTGACTTTACTTCGTTTCCGCCTGTTTTCATCGTGGCAGGAACACGCGATCTATTTTTAAGCGATGCAGTCCGTCTGCATAGAAAAATTCGCGATTTCAACGGTACGAGTCAACTTGAGATTGTGGAAGGACTGTCTCATGCCGAATACCTCATTGCCCATGAAACTCCAGAGTCTTATATGACTTATGATGAACTAAGGGCATTTTTCTTACAGAATCTCTAGCTCAATTCTACAAAACCATACTGTTACAAAACACCTTTAGCCAATGAAAAAGAAAGCCATATAAGCTTGTGCTTATTCTTAATCAACCCGCGTTTTATCAGTTCTGACTGTCAGTTTAGTGTAAATTTGTAAAAGCATATGCAAATAATAATAATTTGCATTTAGTTTAATCTCTCTGTATTTTACTCGGTGCCAAAATTCAACTCGGTACATTTAGGCATTTAATCACACACTTAAAAGCACTAAAGGGACTTCTTTTTCATGAAGAAAATGAATACAAAAAAAAGCGCACTAGCGCTGACAGTCACCGCAGCAATACCATTTGGAACCGCACTCGCTCAACAAGAGAATACCGCAGTTCAAGAGTTAGAGACCACTAAGGTTCAAGCTACCGAAGAAGCGGGTTATAAAGTTGACGAAACCTCTTCAGTAAAGCTAACGCAACCCATCGCGAATACCCCTCGTTCGATCAACGTGATTTCAGAACGCCTTCTTGAAGATCAGGGGATTACCAACTTAAACGATGCGCTTCGAAACGTTGCAGGCGTATCAACGTTTGGTGGTGGTGAAGGTGGTGGCGGTGTCGTGTCTGCCAGCGACAAGGTCACCATTCGTGGTTTTGATGCACGCTCAAATATCTATGTAGACGGTATTCGCGATATAGCCGGTTACAGCCGCGATACCTTCAACTACGAAGCTGTAGAAGTTATCAAGGGCGGAAGCGGCTCGTTAGACGGACGCTCTACCGGTGGTGGTAGCGTTAACCTGGCAACTAAACGTGCGCGACTTGAGGATTTTGGTGCAGTGTCAGGTCGCTATGACTCCTTCGAAAACGCACGTGTAACACTGGATTACAATAAGAAGCTTTCTGAGAATGTTGCCGGCCGTTTAAACCTGTTATACAGCGATGGCGGTGACTTCTTTGACAATGGCGTTGAGGAATACCAAACCACTGGTGCGGCGGGCTCATTACTTTATAAAGTGAATGAAGCAACAGACATAAACCTTGATGTATTTGTGATGGAGCAGGATAACGTTCCGGTGCTTGGTCTTCCCTTCCTAACTTCAGCGGCTGCAGAAGCTACAGGTCAGCCCGAAGGACCGATAGATTCGGGTTTATGGGACGAATATTACAGTGTTCCGGGCCGTGACTTCGAAGAAGTGTCGACACAAATGTACACCTTAGTTATCAATCACAAAGTAAACGACGTGGTAACGCTTCGTAGCCAAACCCGTTTTGGTAGCAACGAAAAAGAGTCAGTAATTGGTCGTCCGTGGTGGAATTCAGGTGAAGAAGCTAACCTATTGAATGCTGAGCGCTTGCAAGCATTGGACGAAGAGACTGATTTATTTGTATCACAACTAGACGCAATTCTTTCACTTGAATCAGGGGCTTTGAAGCATCGAGTTGTGCTGGGTGCAGAAGTAGCAGAAGAAGAGCGTACCAGTTTTGGTGTGACAGCAAATTACACCTATGTCGATGGGCAAGGCAATGTGTTGGAAGCTCCCACCATTAACCCGTTCGACTTGCAAAACAACGTGTTTGTAACAGGTGGCACAACGCGTAGCGGCAATGACACTTCGGGCGATGCGAGCACGGTAGCCTTATATCTTCTAGATACCATCAAAGTCGGTGAGCACCTTCAAGTAGACATTAACGCGCGTTATGACGATTTTGATATCTCCGGTTCTGCGTGTGGTCGACGTAGCGGTTGTTTCGATGGGCTCGACGCTCAAGGCAGCTACTTTAGCTACGGTGCAGCGGTGAGCTATATGCCTACAGAGAACGGTAATATTTACCTAAGTCACAGTAATTCTAAGCAGCCGCCCGGCGTAGCGTTAGCGCTATCAACCAACGCCGCACAAAATGCGGTAAGGCCTGAAAATGCAGTAACCACTGAACTTGGTGTGAAATGGCAGTTCTTTAACGACCAGCTACTTGTTAGCGGTGCTGTGTTTGAAACTACGAAAGACGTGGTCGATTCACAAAATATTGAAGACGGTGTCACAGTGTATTCGCTAGCGGGTGAGCAAGAGTCTAAAGGCTATGAAGTCAGTGTTACAGGTATGCTAACGGACTCACTATCAATCTCTGCAAACTATGCGAGTTTAGATACTGAAGTTACCCAGGACACGACAGCGGATTCTATCGGTAACGGTCTACAAGCGTCGCCAGATGATACGGCTAACATTTGGGTTAACTATGCTGCAATGGATAACAAACTGAATGTGGGCGGTGGTATCTATTACAACTCTGGTGAAACCTACTGGCGCAGAAATACGGCTTATTTCACGGTCGATTCTTACACTACGCTTTTCCTAATGGCATCTTATCAAGTGACCGAGGATCTAAAGCTTCAGTTAAACGTTGATAACTTAACAGATGAAGAGTACGTGGTAGATTACAGCGCTAAAGGGCACTTCCGTCCAGGGAACCCTCGAAGTGTAGCTGTCTTTGCTAACTATACTTTCTAATTGAGTATTCGTTATTATAAAACCAGTCTTAGGTAAAAAGACCTCTGGCTGGTTTTTTATATTTTACTCGCTTTGCCACAATGGGAACATCATGCTGGTTAGAATTGAGAACTTCCTTACCAAACAAGAAGTCACCGATGCGGTGTCGCTTCTTGAGAAAGCCGATTGGGTTGATGGCGCTGTAACAGCGGGGCATTTAGCGTTACATGCCAAGAAGAACCTGCAGTTGCCTGAAGATTCTCCCACGGCACGTCAGCTCGGAGATTTCATTTTGAGCTTGATGGGTCAGTCGCAGCATATTCTTGCAGCAGGATTACCAAACAAAATATACCCTCCCATGTTCAACTGCTATCAGAGTGAAGGAGAGTTTGGCGATCATATCGACAATACCATTAGGCGAGTGGCAGGAACTGCTGTAAAGGTTCGTACAGATATCTCAATGACGGTTTTTCTTAGTGAGCCCGAAGAATATGAAGGGGGAGAACTCGTAATCCAAGATACCTATGGAGAACAACGTGTAAAGTTCGCTGCGGGCGATATGGTGATGTATCCCTCCACCAGCTTACATAGAGTGACGCCAGTTACAAAAGGCCGTCGACTCGCGTCCTTTTTTTGGATGCAGAGTTTAGTAAGAAGTGCTGAACAACGCCGTATTCTGTACGACTTAGATATGAGTATTCAGGCACTTAGCGCCGAGACGCCTAATAACGCTGAAATTGTCAGGCTTTCGGGTGTGTATCACAATCTGTTAAGACAGTGGAGTGAAACCTAAGCTTAAAGACCTGCAAGTCATGCGTGTTTGCGCGGTGAAATTTTCTAAGAAATTGACTAAGCTGTGGGCCATAAACAGTGCTTATTTATTTCTTCTATGGAGCCTACGCCGCAAAGCGCCATTGTCATTTCAAGCTCGTCTCTCAACAATCGAATAGTGTGAGCAACACCTAATGCCCCCGCCGTGGCTAACCCGTACATCAGAGGCCGACCAATAAGCACGGCGTTAGCACCCAGTGCCATGAGCTTTACCACATCAGCGCCTCTGCGCACACCGCTGTCGGCCAGTACCATCATTTCATCACCAACCGTTTGGCGAATAATAGGAAGCATTTCTACCGGTGAAGGCACGCTGTCCAAAGCACGGCCGCCGTGATTCGACACTACAATACCCGCTACGCCAAGTTCCGCTGCTTTTTGAGCGTCCAGTGGATTAAGAATACCTTTCAACACAATGGGCAATGACGTGTGTTGCTGGATAAAAGCAATATCTTCCCATATAGGAGCCTGTGCCATAAGCCCTTGAAATACCACGCTCTTGCCTTCTCCGGGGTGTGCTAAGGGAGGAGGCGTATCTATATTGACCGCGCGCACATTTGGAGGGAGCGAAAATTCAGTTCTCTGCTCACGGTTTCGCAAGCCGTTAATTGGCGCATCGATGGTGATTACCAATACTGAAAACTGAAAGTGCTCTGCTTTTTGTATGAGTTCTAGAGTTTGTGAACGGGTAGGTTGAACATAGAGTTGAAACCAGCGGGGGCTTTCCACCTGATTAGATATATCTTCAAAGGAGCAACTGGCTAGTGTGCTCATCACCCATAAGCCGCCTTGAGCTTGTGTTGCCATCGCCGTCGCAATCTCACCATCGGGATGCGCTAACGCTTGATAAGCAACAGGCCCTGAAATTATAGGGTGTTCAAACTGCTGCCCTAACAAGGTGGTTTTAGTTCCCCCCAGTTTGACATCTTTCAAAGCGCGGGGAAGTAAACACAGGTCGTCTAGTTTTTCTCGATTTCTTCGCATCGACAATTCATCTGCAGAGCCACCGGCAATATACGCCCACGATTGTGGAGTTAGTCGCTCCCGAGCCAGGTTCTCGTAATCAGACAGTGCTGCAAGGGTTTTAGGAATTGTATTTAGCGGTGTTTTAAGCATATTCGTCAGTTTTATGTAAAGAAAGTAAAAAGCCTTTCAATATTAATTAAATTGCAAATGATAATAATTGTCATTAAGATGCAGTGCGATTTGAGCACGATTAGCCACTTCTTGCAAATAAGAAGAGAAATAAAGCGATGAAAATTCCCTATGACAGACAGGGGATGCAAGTTTCTACGGATAGTCTCACTTTTGGGCATTCTTTCTTGGAATAACAATAATCACACCAATTGCCCTAACTCAAATAGTTAGTGCTTTGCTCATGTTTGGCGGTAGAGCCATTTATGAAGACAAGCCGCGCGTAACAAGACACAACATTTTGAAATGGCGAGCCACTGGCTGGCCAACACTCAACACATTAAGGATTATCAAATGCCTGTAAATGGTAAGCGCATTATTTTGTTAGGAACCCTGTTTCCCATGTTGTCAGCGGGTGTGCTGGCGCAAAGCGAAGAGATAGAAACGCTCGACACCACCGTTGTGCAATCTGCGTCTGAAGAGCTGAAGCAAGCCCAAGGCGTGTCTATCATTACGGAAGAAGATTTCAAACGTCGTCCTGTCACTAACGATATCGCTGAAATTGTAAGAACCATGCCGGGTATCAACCTTACAGGTAACTCAAGCTCAGGACAGTATGGCAACAAACGTCAAATCGACATTCGCGGGATGGGTCCAGAAAATACGCTTATTTTAATTGACGGCAAGCCAGTGTTGTCGCGTAACTCTGTAAAAATGGGCCGTTCAGGCGAGCGAAACACACAGGGCGACAGCAACTGGGTTCCAGCTGAAGCGATTGAGAGCATTGAAGTTATTCGTGGTCCAGCAGCGGCTCGCTATGGCTCTGGCGCATCAGGTGGTGTTATCAATATTATCACTAAGTCTCCTGATGAAGCTTCTACCTCTATCACCGCTCAGACCGAGCTTTCTTCAAATAAATACGAAGGCGACAACCGTCGTTTTAACCTAGTAACAAGTGCGCCTTTATCTGAGCGCTTCTCTCACCGTACTATTGTTAACTACAACGAACAGGACGCTGACGACCCACGCGTAAATTTAGACGCAACAGACGTAACAACGGGCCGCGGCGGTACAGCAAAAGCGGTAGGTGCAGGACGTGAAGGTGTTGAAAACATCGACGTGCGTACTCTTGTTCGATTCGACCAAGATGAAATTAATCGCTGGGACTTTGAAGCAGCCTATAGCCGCCAAGGCAACCGCTATGCCGGTGACAATGCATTTCAAGGCGTAAGCTACCCCGTTGATGAAAACGGCAACGTCATCATACCTGAACCTGAAGACCTGGCAGAAACTGATGCTCAGAGCCTAATTGGTGAAGAAACACTAGTAATGCACCGTCGTACGTTCGGCGTAACACACAATGGCGAATATGACTTCGGCGACTCATTTAGTTACATCCAATACGAAAGCACGTCTAACAGCCGTTTAGGTGAAGGCTCTGCAGGTGGTGGTGAAGGTCGCATTAATAGCCTTGAGATGACCACCATCAAATTAGAGAACATTACGGCAAAGACCGAGTGGAATGTGCCTTTAACGTTAGGCGGCTTCAATCAAACCGCAACGTTTGGTGCGGAATACCGCAAAGAGACCCTAGACGATTCAGTTAGCAATCAGCTTTCTCTGAACGTGGTTGATGACGGTACTATTCCTGGTGTAGAGACTGACCCAGAAAATCGTCCATCTGAAACCGACGCCACGCTTGTAGGTGTGTATGTTGAAGACAACATCATGCTAACGGATTCAATCACGCTTACGCCTGGACTACGTTTTGATGATCACAGCAAAGCGGGTACAAACCTTAGCCCGAGCTTGAATGCATCATGGCAGGCATCGCCTAATATTGTGGTTCAAGGTGGTATTAGCCGTGCGTTTAAAGCACCAAATCTCTATCAATTAAACCCTAACTACGTGTACTACACCCGAGGTAATGGTTGCCCAGTTGACTTCTCTAACCTAGGTGGCGGGTGTCACATTCTAGGAAACCCTGACCTAGAGCACGAAACCTCAGTAAACAAAGAAATTGGTGTTAACTACACCAACGAAGAGGGCTTGAACGCGGGTATTACTTACTTCCACAACGACTATAAAGACAAAATTGGCACCGGTAATGTACCGCCAGAGTATGTGTTACCTGGCGAAGAAGGTGGCGAGGCCAACGTTCAGGTATTCCAGTGGTTTAACGTTCCTGAAGCGGTTATTTCTGGCCTTGAAGGTAACTTGTTGTTCCCTGTAACCAGCACTATTGAGTGGTCGACCAACTTTACCGTGATGCTTGAGTCAGAAGATAAATCTACTGGCCAGCCATTATCTATCGTTCCTGACTACACAGTGAACTCGCTAATAAGCTGGCAAGCCACCGATGCACTTGAGCTTGTGCTTAGCGCTCAACACTATGGTGAGACAGAAAGCCCTACGGCCAGCGTTAATTCGGGCGCCGTTATCGAAGCTGATGATCGCGAAGCCTATACCATCACCAACATTAACGCCATTTACGCGTTCGACGAAAACTTAAGCTTCAACGTGTCGGTTAAGAACTTGTTTAACGAAAGCGTTAAGCGTGAAGGTACACAAGCATCTAACGCAGGGGCGAATACTTTCAATGAACCAGAAAGAAGCTTCTTGTTGTCTGCTACTTACCAGTTCTAATACTTAGCAAGCAGTAACAAGACATTAAAAATGCCGGCCTCGATAGCGATATCGACGTGCCGGCAATCTCATTAATTCAGCTAAGAGATGTAAGGGATTTGAATGAAAGTTAAAAGAAGTGCAGCGCTTTCTTTTGTACTGGTATCACTTGCCGTGGCCTCATCAGGTATTGTGATGGCAGCAACAAAAGCCAGCGATATCGACGGGCTCACTGAAAAGTGGATTAGCATTGAGCGCCAGACGCAAAAGCTAGAAAACGAGTGGCGTGAATCAGAGCCTGCATTACGTCAGCGTATTCAACTGCTTAAAGCTGAACGTACTCAGCTGCAGAGTATGATTGACGAAAGTAAGGCTGCAACCACCGACGTAGAAGCCCAGCGAGAAGCACTGCTTTCTGAGCAAAGTGAGCTTGAAGCACAACAGGGTGGGGTAGAGCGTGCATTGACTGGAGTAATAGGGCAAGTAGACAGCCTTTACTCGTCGCTGCCTGAAATTATTCGCCAGACGTGGGATAAAGAGCAAGCCGAATTAGCGGCTGACGCCGACACGTCAAATAAGCTTCAGGTTACCCTTGCAAAACTTTCATCCCTTGCGCAATTCAATAGCAAACTTCTGGTTAACGAAACCGTAATGCGTGCTCCCGATGACAAAGATGTATTAGTTAAGCAGTTCTTTGTTGGCAGCAGCTATGCGTGGTTTACCAACGCCGATGGTCAATATCAGGGGGCCGGTCGCGTTAAAAATGGCGAGTGGCAGTGGCAATTCAGTGACAATGTAGATAGCGAATCGGTAGCGCTTGCCGTCGCTATTTTTGAGAAAAAGCATGAACCTGATTTTGTTTCTTTACCACTTACACTGGCTAAAGGAGAAGGCGAATGAAATGCTTTTCTCACGTTCTCACAGCATTTAATCCAATGTTGAGATCCTCTCTCATTGCAGCATGTGTTGCTTTGTGTGCTGCTGTGGTTTGTGTACCGGCAGTGGCAGCGCCTGAAGATAGCATGCTGGCCAATATTAAAGACGCGAAAGCGCGTCTGGATCGCACCGAAAGCAAAATTAGTAAAGAGCGGGTAGCGCTGGCTAATGAATTGCGCGCGCTTGAACAGCAGGTAATGAAACTGCGCAATGAAACCACGGTAGCCCGCCGTAAAATGGACGAAAGAACCCTTAGTCTTTCACAGTTAGAAAATCGCCTATCGAGCTGGAGCGAGCAACAAGAGTTCCAACAAAATTTGTTGAGCCGTTTCCTGCTTCAAACTGGTGTAGACAGTCTGTCATTAAGCGAAATGAGCTTGTCTGACAAAGTCCAGAAAGTGGGTGAAAAAGCGAAAGAGTTTGCCAATCAACAAACCCCTAATTTCAGTGCAGGAAAGGTTGTACTGGCGAATGGCGAAGTGACCCAAGCAAAAGTGCTTACTCTTGGCCCGGTGACGTGGTATCTGGCGCAAGCACAAAACGTTGCGGGTACGGCAGAGCGTAAGCAAGACCTGTTTACCTCTACGTCCACTTTTTCAGATACGGATACCGAAAGCCTTGCAAGCTTGGCAAGCAGCGGCAATGGCAGCATTAAAATAGATCCTACCCTTGGCCGCGCAGCAACGCGCGAGCAAGCGTCAGAAGGGGTAATTGAACATGTTGTGAAAGGCGGAGTGTGGGTGATCCCTATCGTTTTGTTTGCCCTTCTCGCTACGCTTATCGCACTGTTTAAAGTTATTCAGCTATGGCGCTTACCGAAGGTTAAGCAAGTAGCATCAGGCAAAGCTCTGGTGAACATGGTGGGCAGTTCAGGTGTGGGCTTCTTTGATGGCATGCAGCGCGAGCTGTATGACATAACTAAGCGCGCAAGCACGCCAACTGAACGCGACGATGAACTGTTTTCTGCACTCCAGCAAGACAAAATCAAGCTTGAAAAATACAACGGCACCATTGCTGTAACTGCTGCCGTTGCACCCTTACTAGGTCTTCTAGGTACGGTAAGCGGCATGATTGAAACCTTTAGAATGATGACGGCATTTGGCTCAAGCGACCCCGAAGTTATTTCTGGCGGGATCGCTAAAGCCTTGGTTACGACAGAGTTAGGCTTAGTTGTGGCCATACCGGCATTAATTCTAAATGCCGTACTCTCTCGCAAAGCGCGACATTACTACGAAGAGCTCGAAAGTTTCGCGCTTGTACTTAGCAATGACGAGCCTGACGTTGCTGAGAAAAGCGACCAAAAGAGTGATGGTCAACAGCAAGCGAGCGCAAGCTAATGATTGAACAGCTAGCGGGGAATGCATTGTGTTGGTTAATGCTGCTGGTGGCATGGTTTGCTTACCAGCAAATCTTTGTGTTGTTTACTACACGCAAAGAGATAGCCCAAGTGCGTGATGGAGAGAAAGAGCTAACAAAGCGAGAAATGGTACCTGCCGTACTGGTTAGTGCTCTTCCCTTGATGGGCCTGCTAGGAACAATTGCAGGCCTACAAGTGAGTTTCACCGGAATGATGTCGTTAGGTGTCGATAGTCAAGTCGTCACTGGTGGCATTGCCGATGCACTTTTTACCACTCAGCTTGGCTTAACCTTGGCTATTCCTGGCTGGCTTTTGTTGATGTTTGTTAATGGTGCGGTAAAGCGCGCCGTAGCAAGGGAGGCGTAAACATGGCAAGTCGATTACAGCGACGCCTTGAAAACCAGCAAGCGCAAGGCATTGATATGTCTCCGCTACTAGACGTGGTTTTTATACTTTTAATTTTCTTTATCGTTTCAACAGTGTTTGTAAAAGAGACTGGGGTAGAGGTAGATAAACCACAGGCAATATCAGCACAAAAGCTCGATCAAATGGCCATTATGCTGGCAATTACCCGAACCGGTGAAGTGGTGTATGACAGTGCCAATATCGGTGTGAGCGGTGTGCGCTCTACCGTTGAGCAATTGTTGATGAAAGAACAACGCCCAGTAGTCATTCAGGTAGATAAAGCCGTTCGCTCTGAATTACTGGTAGAAGTCATAGATGAAGCCAAACTGGCAGGTGCCGACACGGTCAATATCGCCACTTTGAAGCCATAGCGAACGAGGCAAAATTCAATGAAATACAATCTTCAACCTTCTCTACTTAGCGGTGCGGTGCTCGTTAGTGCGCTTGGCGTTATGTGGCTAGGGCACTTTTTGTCTAATCTGCAGCCCGACACTATGGTTGTGCGCAAGTTAGACATTGCGGTAACGCCTCCACCGCCGCCGCCCCCTAAAACGCAAAATGTAGTGGAAGAGACTGAACTTGTTATGCAGGTAGAGGGCAGTGGCGCAGCCATGACCATGGCGGATTTAAGTGTTGAGCCAGATATTCAAGTGCCAAAGCCCGACATGCCAAATGTCAAAGTGACCCAAACCCAATGGGATATGCCTGATATTGAATTGGACGCCTTTGGGCTAAGCGAACTGGATTCAAAGCCTACCTTGCTGACTCCGGTCAAAATACGTTTCCCCAAGCGACTTAAAAAGCAAGGTATCAAGCGGGTGATTGTAAAGCTCGACGTCATTATTGACGAACACGGCAACGTAAAGCTGATGGATATTGTCGAGAACCCGCATCACGAGCTCAATAAAGAAATAATGCGTTTTGTTAAAGCCAGCAAATTTACATCGCCCTACAAAGAAGATGAAGCGGTGAAGGCGCGTTTTATTTGGCCTGTAGTTATAGAGGCCTAATAGAAGCTTAATAGAGGCTTTATAAAGGCCTGGTTTTATCGCAATAAAGCGAAATAGAAGCTAAAGAATTTAGAGGTTGATTGAGACAATGTTAAACAAGATTACAGCCGTAACTGTCCTCAGCTGTGTAGTGAGCGCGCTGGCTTTTGTTAAGCCAGCAAGTGCGAAAATAACGGTGGAATTGGAAGAACCCGATTGGCAGTTTGTCATGCGTCAGCATCATAGAGATGATCATCGTGAACGTATATCCCGTGAAGAAGGTGAGTTTATCGGGCGCATTCAGGCCGACTTGCAAGCAGGCAATTATTCAAACGTTGCCAGCGCATTTGCAACCCAGGATATTTCTCAATTTAGTCCACGCTTGCGTGAGCTTTACGGACAAGTGCTATTGAATGAGAAAAACTACTCACTTGCCGAAAAAGTGCTGTTGGACGTTATCGATGCTATGCCAAACCTTCCATCGGCGCACAGAAGTTTGAGCATGGCGTATTTAATGACAGATAAATTGGCCAAAGCACGCACTCATTTAACTAAAAGCGTAGAGCTAGGTATTCAAGATGCCCAACTTTTCGGGCAGCTAGCCTATACCAATGTTCAGCTTGGCAAACCTGTCACCGCTATTGGTGCTTATCAAAATGCGTTAATGCTCGAACCTGAAAACAAGCAATGGTATCAAGGCTTATTGTTCGCGCTTATTGAAAGTAATGCACTTGCACAGGCGGAAAGCTTGCTAAGCGAAATGTTGGTAGATGATGAAAGTAATCAGCAGCTTTGGCTCCAACGGGGACAAATAGCGTTAAAGCAGGGTGACATGGTAAAGGCGCTGAGCAGCTTAGAGACTGCCCTTTCTTTAGGTGACCGCTCGCTGTCGAACTTGATTTCAGTGGCCAAATTGCACGTTTCTGACGGCAGTCCGCGGCGCGCAGCAGACATACTGGCTACCCATGCGAAGACTTTCATTACCGACAAAGATGGGGAAGGCTTCGACGCTTACTCCAAAATAGCGGCTTACTTAGCGGCTAATGAGCAGTGGTTTGATTTAGGTAAATTAACGCAAGCTGCCGACAACAATGTGAAAAAGCTCACGACCACTCAAGCAGCTACGCTTAATGTACTTAAAGCTCGGTTAGCTATGGGCAAAGGGCAAAGCAAAACGGCAATTTCCCTTTTAACCAAAGCCATTGCTGACGCCCCTGACAATGGAGAGGCGCTGTTATCTCTTGCTTCACTTTATCGTCAACAGAACAACGTCGAACGTGCCAAAATGACCTATCTGCGAGCTGAGTCACTCGCCGACGTTAAACAGCGCGCCATGCTCGGGCGTGCGCAAATTGCCATAGATCAGCGTCAGTACCAAGATGCACTTACGCTTTTACGACAAGTCTATAAATCGTACCCATCCCGTTCTGATTTACTTGGCAACATCCAGTCACTAGAAAACCTAGTGAAGAACACAATATGAAGAGCCAAACGGTAAACCGCGTCGCCATAAATCGTGAACGATTGGATGTCGCACTTAGAACGCTGATTGCTGTGGCATTGGGCTACGCTTTTTCAGCGTGGCTAAGCAGCGCTATCGCCAATTTTATAGGGGCTGACGGACGAGAACACGAAGTGCTGGTAAGAATGCTGTTCTTTTGTGTTTACTGCACCTTCATCCTTTTTACGTTCATCTTTGATACGACGAAAAAGGCGTCCATCATAATGACAGCGTTCTCTGCGTTAGCCTTATGTCTTTATTCAATCAGTACAGGGCTTTAGCATGAAAGGGAATGTCAGAAAGTCTATGACGTGGCTTCATACCTGGAGCTCGGTACTTGTTGGTTGGTTACTCTTTGCTATTTTTTTCACCGGTACGCTGTCGTTTTTTAGAACCGAAATAACCTATTGGATGCAGCCAGAACAACACGCCGCAGTACCCAGCGAAAAGGCGCTAGAGCACGGTTTACGTTATCTTGCGATCAATGCGCCCAATGCAAGTGAATGGCAACTCTCACTACCAGATGCGCGCTCGAATACACTCGACTTGTCGTGGCGCGACGCTAATGCAGGTAACGAGCGTCGTCGAGGACCACGGGTCATGTTGAACCCGTCCACGGGTGAAGAGATAAAAGTAAGGGAAACGGCCGGTGGCAACTTCCTTTATCGTTTTCATTTCGAGTTATACGGTATCGACAGAACCATTGGACGCTGGATAGTAGGCGTAGTCAGTATGATGATGTTTGTTGCTATTATCAGCGGCGTCATCATGCACAGAAAAATCTTTGCCGATTTCTTTATGTTCAGGCCAAAGAAGAAGCTGCTGAGCTGGATAGATGGGCACGCCATTAGTGCGGTACTAGCACTACCATTTCATATCATGATCACTTTTTCTGGTTTGATTCTATTAGGCGCCACGCTATTGCCTTTTAACAGCGAGGAGCGCGTGCGGCACCGTCCTCAAGGTACAGAAGTACGCCAGAATGCGCAGCAGCAAAATCTAGCTTCGCCAGACATTAATGCCTTATTGGCCTTACCTATCTCTTCGATGATTGCTCACGCTGAGCGCACATGGCAGGTGCCGGTTGAAAACTTATCTATTACTCACCCGGGTAAAGCTAACGCTCAGTTTACGCTAAATGGGAACAATCGAACGCAGTTAAGTGCGGGGCGTGGGGGAAGTAGTGCACTGGTATTTAACGCACAAGGCGAAGTCATAAACGAGCGCCCAGCGTCAGTGGCCGCTAACGCCAGCCAGGCGACGTATAACTATTTGGATATGTTACATCAAGCGCGCTTCGCCGATACCCTCACTCGCTGGTTACTATTTTTTGCCGGTATTCTGGGTACCATTATGGTGGGAACGGGCTCTGTTTTGTGGGTAGTGAAACGGGCAAAGCAGCAGCTTGGAGAGTTTGGTTTTGAACTGGTCAGGGGCAGCAACATAGGCAGCATTGCAGGGTTAATGTGTGCAACCGGCGGCTACTTTTGGGTAAACAGGCTACTTCCTGCTGACCTAACGTCTCGAAGCTTATGGGAAATTAAGGTGTTTTTCGCAATATGGCTGGTGTGTGTGGTTGCAGGGTTTATTTGGCGAGACAAAAAAGGGTGGGCTATTCAACTTGGCTTTGCAGCAGTGTTGTTTGCGCTTGTCCCTTTGCTTGACCACCTCACCTCAGCAACAGGCCTAGATTTTGCGGTTGCAAATGGTGATAGCCTGAGAGTGGGTTTTGACCTTATGTGCATAACACTTGCGGCAGTACTCGGCTATGCTGCTTACCACGTCAAAAGAGCCAAAGCCGTGAAAGCAAAACGGGTGAAAAGCACACCGTCACCTAAGCGAAAAGACAGAGCTCCCCAAAATAAGCCGCAAGGTGACAACAGCGAGGCATTAATATGAGTATCATTCTGGATGTGGTGTTCGCATTTGTGCTTACTTATTTGAGTTTCTTACTACTTTCGCTTGGCAACAAGAAGCATGCAGGTATCACCCGATTGACCAGCACACCTTCACCATTACTTTTAATTGTGCTTCATAGTTTGGCGTATTTGCTTATGGCAATAAGCCTCATGAACTGCATAGACGTGTGGAAGACTGAAATTGGCGTGGTGGTATGGATAGGGCTTTTACAGCTTGCAAGCGTGATGGTTTCAGCAACGTTTACCTATTTACCTACCCTTTACACCGTGGTGTGTAATTACCTATTGCTTGTCGCTTTTTGGGGGCCTCGTTTACGCGAAAAGTGAAGCAATACTTAAAGGTTGTTGAGCAAAAAATACAATAATGAGAATAAATCTCATTTACATTGAAAAGGATGGAAATATCTGTATTATCTAGCCCGTTGAATTAATCAATATCACCGAGTAGTACAGAGAGTTAGCAACGAAATTATGAGTTTTTCTTTAGGCGGCATCCGCCAATGGCACTGGATTAGTGGCGCAGTCTGTCTGGTCGGGATGATGTTATTTGCCCTAACGGGGATTACGCTAAATCACGCTGTAGACATTCCAGCGAACAGAACTGTAACGTCAGCTGAATCAAGCTTACCACCGTTGGTTGTCGAACAATTGGTTTCTCTGGACACCGGTGACATAGCCATTCCAAGCGAACTCGTCGCGTTTATGCAGTCGCAAGAGGGCATTTCACTACCTTCATCGGTGACGGGAGAGTGGGATGGTATTGAATTTTATGCCGCTTGGCCTGGACCCGGTGCTGACAGTTGGATAGCAGTAGATGCTGAACTTGGCACAGTGACTTATGAAAACGTTGATAGAGGATGGATATCTTATTTCAATGACCTGCATAAAGGGCGGAACACGGGAAATGCCTGGCGCTGGTTTATCGATATCTTCGCTGTTGCCTGCATTATTTTTAGCGTAACTGGGCTGCAACTATTAATGCGTCACTCGAAAACGCGCGCGTCTACTTGGCCCATTACTACGCTCGGTGTGCTCATCCCGTTTGTCATTATTTTACTGTTTGTGCACTAGCGCGACGCTAGTGGCACTTACCTACACAATTTTAAGGAGTGTTTACATGAAAATGCGAAAAGGCGCAGTTATCGCATCGACTTTATTAAGTATGACATTTGCCTCTGGCGCTATTCACGCTGCAAGCCAAGCCAAACTTGACGTGGCCTTACCGCAACTTGATGTGGCTGAATATCACAAACCTTATCTTGCCGTGTGGATTGAAGACAGTAAACGCAAGGCTACTCAAGTTGCCGTATGGTACGACGTTGAAATGCGTGAAGACAAAGGGAAAGAGTGGCTTAAAGACTTGCGCCAATGGTGGCGTCGTGGTGGACGAAGCCTTGATTTGCCTTACGACGGACTTACCAGTGCAACAAAAGGTCCAGGCGATTACAGCCTTGATTCGCAGTTAAATAAAGCGTTAGCACAACTGCCAGAGGGCGATTACACGCTTCGCGTTGAGGCATCACGAGAAGTAGGCGGAAGAGAAGTACTGTCTCTGCCATTTTCATTACCGCTATCTGCTGCGTCACTACCGGTAGAGGTGAAAGGAAATTCAGAACTTGGGCGTGTAGTACTGCGTCTGGAAGACTAATCTGCTGAGGCGCTAATTCAACGCTCACTCAGTAGAGATCCAATAAGAGGACATTATGAAAAAACTATCAGTAAAAGCTTCAGCCATTGCGCTAGCAGCAACACTTGCCGTGTCATTTTCAGCCAGTGCGCATCGCGCGTGGTTACTTCCAAGCTCTACCGTACTATCAGGTGAAGAAGCTTACGTGACGTTTGATGCTGCTATTTCAAATACTATTTTTCACCCTGACCACTTCGCAATGAACGCCAGTAACTTAGTGGTTCAATCGCCAGAGGGTGAAGCCGTAGACGTAGAAAATATGGCACGCGGTAAGTACCGAACCACGTTCGATTTGAAATTAAACAAAGAAGGTACATACAAACTGACGTCTGCCAGCAATGGTATTCGCGCATTTTGGCGAGATGAAGAAGGCAAGCGCAAGATGTGGCCGGGCCGTGGTGAAGAATATAAGCCGGAAGAGTTCGCAACAGCCGTGCCTAAGAAAGCAAAAGATCTTCGCGTAATGCAAAGCTCTCGCCGCGTAGAAACGTTTGTTACTCTTGGTGCGCCATCGAACAAGGTGTTCACGCCTGATAACGTGGGTTTGGAGCTAGTGCCAGTGACTCACCCTAATGATTTATTCGCCACCGAAACGGCAACGTTCAAGTTACTTATTGACGGTGAGCCAGCGGTTGGCGCCGAGGTGGAAGTTGTGCGCGGTGGTATGCGCTACAGAAATGATCAGGAAACGATTAAAGTCACGTCTGACAAAAATGGTCAGATTGAAATTACATGGCCGCAAGCCGGTATGTACTTTGTAGAAATTGGCTATGAAGACGATAAAGCGCAAAAGCCTGCAACGTCTCGTAACGGTAGCTACTCAGGCACATTTGAAGTACTTCCGCTGTAATAACCGTACGTTATTGCGCAGCTAGGGGCTGTAAACGTTCTTTGAATACTCACAGAGCAACAGCCTCTTAAGTTTCTAGCTATTTCAATACAACGGCATAAAAGTTAAGCACATGACAGAAACACACCGTCTACTCATAGCAATAGTAAGCATTGGCCTGTATATGCTGTGGGTAGCGGTGTTATTTTTTAAACATCGAAAGCAATACAACTATGCGGTATCAGGCGAGGAGACCCTTGTCGTATACGCAAGCCAAACCGGTACAGCTGAAAAAATTGCCCGCGCAAAGGCCGCGGCGCTATCACAGCAAGAGCAAACGTCGGTAGTGTCCATGGCATCTTTGAAACTCAACACGCTAAGTAGTGTGTCGAAAGTCATTTTTGTTGTGAGTACCTACGGTGAAGGCGAACCCCCTGATGCGGGTAGAACCTTTAGTAAAGCGCTAAAAAAAGCGTCGTCGAATCAATCTGATTACCTGTCCCACCTGTCTTTTGAAGTGGTGGGATTAGGCGATAAGCAATACGCCGCGTTTTGCCAATTCGCAGTCACGTTGTTTGATAATATCAGTGCACTAGGCGCACGTGCGCTTTCTCCGCTAACGACATTAGATTCAGGGAAAGGTGAGCATTTGTCTTTGCTTGGTTCGTTGCCACAGGATGAACAGCACCCCACCCATGCTTTCACACTGAAAAATCGGGTTCAATTAAATGAAATAAGTCTAGCTTCTGGCGAGACTTCAAACCAACCCTCTAACCACTCTGAGAGCAAACCTTCAAACCCAGCGTCGCCAGGCCTGTTCGGCTTGTCGTTGAACGTTGACCATTCTAATCAGACACAAGAATTACATGAACAATGGGAAGCGGGTGACGTGTTGGAAGTACTTATTCCTCAGCAAGCAGGGGAACCAACAGTTAGCCGAAGCTACACCATAGCGTCGGTACCACAAGAGCACGACGTAAAGCTTGTAGTTCGACAGCTGGTTAAAGACAACGGCCAACTCGGGATAGGTTCAGGCTTACTTACTCGTTCCTTGCCTCTTTCTCAGTCAGTACAGGCCTACATTCGTAAAAATACCAGCGCGATTATTGCAGACACAATGTGCCCATTGCTTTTGATTGCGGCGGGTAGCGGTATTGCGGGGGTACGAGCACAGCTTGCAAAGCGCGCATTACTTGAGAACGCAGGGCCAGTATGGATATTTTTTGGCGAGCGTAATCCTGCGCAAGATGACGTGCTAGATAAAACACTATCGCCTTTTCAAAATAGTGACTGTATTTTCAAAAAGTCAGTGATTTTCTCCCGTCAAGAAAACGGGGGCTATGTTCAACAGCGCCTCGTAGAGCAGCGAGATGAGGTAAAATCCTTCTTAGGTGATACCGGACAAGTATATGTATGTGGTCACTTTGAGGGAATGGGCCAAGGCGTTGATAAAGCATTGCGGTCTATACTTGAGGAACAAGCATACAATGTGCTAGCTGACGAAGGGCGTTATCATCGCGACCTTTACTAATGTGGAGAACAGCAGGCAACTAATGTCTGTTTTACGCTTTCCTGTTTCACCGCTGAATCATCGCTAATAAACCTCAAAAGCCTTACAGCTAAATCCCAAACTTTGAGTTAGACTTTAGTCTAATGTGTCAGGCCCTTGCCTTGTCGCATGTTTAAATATGCGCAACAGTACGTTGGGCATACCTTAAATAGGTGTTTTCTTATTCAGGTATGACCTTTCGCCACCGATAATTGGTGTAATGTTTGAACTGAAAATAAGAAAATCAACAGGCTAGGGGCTGCTGACCTTTGTTGTACGTTTAAACCAAAATTCGTACACCAAAGAACAATAGGCCCTAGGGCCTGTCGATAAAACAAATTAGGACAACAGTATGCAGTCTATTGCCATTGTTATACTGGGTATCATCGGAATGTTGCTCGGTTGGTTCGTATATTCGAAGTTTATTGCGAGCCGTATATTTAAGTTGGATGATAGCTTTGTAACACCAGCCCATACAATGAAAGATGGGGTGGACTATGTTCCCACCAATAAAGTTGTATTGTGGGGGCACCATTTCACTTCCGTGGCGGGGGCAGCACCCATCGTAGGTCCAGCTATTGCTGTCTACTGGGGATGGGTTCCTGCGGTACTTTGGGTTGTGTTCGGTACGATATTATTTGCCGGTGTGCACGATATGGGCGCTCTATGGGCTAGCGCACGCCACAAAGGCAAATCAATGGGCGCGCTGTCTGAGACCGTCATCGGAAAACGCTCTCGTTCACTATTTATGATAGTGATCTTCCTAGTACTCTTAATGGTTAATGCGGTATTTGGCGTGGTTATCGCGAACTCTTTTGTCTCCCAACCCAATGCGGTATTCCCAGCTTGGATGGCAATCGCAGTTGCATTAGTGATAGGTCAATTGCTTAAACGTAATTTCAGCCTCATACCCTTGTGTATTGTGGGGATTATTGTGCTTTACGCATCGGTGTATGCGGGCAGTTATATCCCACTAAGTCTGCCGGAAACCATGTTTGGTTTAGCAGATAAAGCAAACTGGATCATTATCTTATTTATTTACGCCGCTATTGCATCGCTGTTACCAGTTTGGATGCTGTTACAGCCTCGTGATTTCATTAACGGTATGCAGTTACTTGTTGGCTTGTTCCTGCTTTATGGTGCAGTGTTCTTTGCTATGCCGGATATCACGGCGCCAGCGTTTAACGCTCAAACTGCTGTCGATTCCCCAAGTCTTATCCCGCTGTTGTTCGTTACTATTGCGTGTGGCGCCGTTTCTGGTTTCCACGGTATTGTGTCTTCAGGTACCAGCTCTAAGCAGCTAGACAAAGAGACCGATGCACGCTTTGTTGGTTACCTAGGCGCGGTCGGTGAAGGTTCACTGGCACTTATTACCATTGTCGCTGTGAGCGGCGTTGCGTTTGCAGCTTCTCCAGAAGAATGGCACGAAGTATACAGCCATTTGGGTGCGGGTAGCGTGGGTGCATTTATCACTGGTGGTGCGAACCTAATTCAGCAGGGTTGGGGGTTGCCGGTAGATTTCTCGTCAACGATCCTTGCGGTAATGGTAGTTCTATTTGCTGGCACCACCATGGATTCGGGCGTGCGTCTGCAGCGCTACATAATCCAAGAATGGGGCGATATCTATTCAATTGGTGCACTTAAGAACGGCGTGGTTGCAACGCTCGTAGCTGTTGGATGTTGTTTATTGCTGGCCTTCGGTGCAGGTGGTGCGTCAGGCAGTGGCGGTATGATTATTTGGCCGTTATTCGGTTCTACTAACCAGATACTAGCCAGTTTAACCCTGTTAGTAATCTCGGTTATGCTGATTAAATTAGGTCGACCAGCGAAATATACGCTGATTCCAATGGTGTTTGTACTGATTATGGCCTTCTTTGCTGGGCTTATTAAACTTAAAGAATACTACGTTGAAGGTAACTATCTATTGGTGTTCTTAGACGCAGTAGTACTTATTGTGTCTGTGCTTGTTATGCTTGAAGCTTTTTCTGTGGTGTCAAAACTCAAAAAGGAATCGAAGCTTAAAAAAGAGCAAGCCAACGGATAAGTCACTAGGGCCTGTATATGGTCTCCCCCTTTATTGCAAGAGTAAACATGCTGTTTGACTAAAATGGTTTGCGTCCGTATATCCGGCTTCTCGTTGAAGTATTTTCACTTCGAGCCTCGATGAACTTCGC
>NZ_JANHZQ010000042.1:0-36476 GCF_041414725.1 Alteromonas sp. DY56-G5
GTGATGTGAAATTAAACCCAGAGAACAAAAAAGAAGCTGCTTAACAGCTCAGGCGACAACTACCTTGAAAAACGCCGATCGAAAGCAACTCTATCAATAAAATTAAAAATCAGAAGCTTATCGTAACTGCTACAACAGTTAGGAAGCCTCGATTGCAAGGCGTTTTGCTAGATAAAGGATACCGGACTTTCATATTCAATATTCCGATTATCCAAACAATGTATGGCCCTTCCGGCGACCCAGAAACAAAGTCATTAATGCTTCATATGCGATTACGCCAAGTTGTTAGGACAGAAAATATAAACGGTTTAGTTATTAGCGATTTGGGAATTAGAAAAAGATGAGTGAAGAGAGAGATTACAACGAGGAATTAGAAGCAATCTTTGGGAAGTCAACTGATTTAAGGGTGGCTTATAAAGATTCTGGAATGTATCCATCACAGATAATTTTGGATAGGAACATGTTCCTCCGTAGAATAGTGAAAGTATGTGTCGCCGGTATCGGCCTAGCTCTGGCATGTCTAATGGTGCTCTCATTTGGCTTAAACAAAGCTGCTAACAAAGATCCTATTAGCCTTGCCTTTTTACTTTCTCCTGAGAACAGTGTAGTTGAATTACAACAGACATCGCTCCCAAGTATAACTGAGAAAGATGTTCTAAAATTCGCTTCAGACAAGGTAAAGGAATTTCATAAAATTTCGTTTACTGACTATATAGAATATATCACTTCCCTTGAAGATGAGTTCACTAACCAAAGAGCTTTTGATAACTATCAATTGCAGATGATGAACTCAAAGCTTATTGACCAGATTACATCAAGAAAACTCACATCTTGGTCTGAACCAACTTCTGCTCCTCGAATAGTCGACTTTGATGAAGATAACTATATATGGCATATCCAAATGACCTTCGACTGGTTTATGGGGGGCGGAAATTACTCAACGAACGGTCGCGAATACCAAATTGATTTGATTATCCATTCTGTAAGTCGTGATAAGAACATTCGAGGCCTCGCCGTAGATTCTTACTTCTTAAAATCAGTTAGGGGCTAACAATGAAGAGTTTGCATGTAGCACTTTTACTAACTATCACGAGCTTCACAGTTGAAGCACAAGAAAAGCAGCAACTTCCTGATGATTTAATTCCCTATACAGATGAGGCTGTAGAGACTGATTTATCAGAAGAAGAATTGGAGAACTTAGCGTTTGAAATTTTCCTTCAACGGAAATTCAATATGACGCCTGAGCAGTTAAGAAAATTTGCTGAAATGAAAAAGCAGGAGTCTGAAGCGTTAAAAAGAAAGAAGCCTGCTATACCAATACGGACAATTGATAGCATTGATTTATCACCGGGTGCTAAACCATACGTAATCCATACCACCCCAGGTTGGGATTCACATCTATCAATTATTGATGCAAGCGGGAAGCCTTGGGAAATTGTCTATGACTCTATTGGAAGTTCAGAAGAGTTTACGGCTGAAAAACTTCAAACATCAAATAATAACAAGATAAAGATCACAGGTAACTACAGAGTCGGTTCAACCAATTTAACAGTAGGGCTCAAAGGGTTAGACGAGTTAATAACCTTTGAATTGGTAGCGGATAAGAATGAGTATCATGCCTCTCTTACCATGCAACTACCTAAATTAGGCCCTCTATCTTCTGAGACTCCTTTAGAAAGCCACAATGCCATGATGAGCAACGAGCCATTTATGCAGGAAATCCTGCAAGGCGGCCATTCCCTTAGTGATGATTTTGAAAAGCTAAAAACTAGTAATTCACGGGTCAATGCATGGAAAAAGGGTGAAGTCCTGTTTCTTCTAACTGACCTGACAGTTCACGGTATTGATCCTATCTCAGTACGACATGGGCCAGGGGGCTTCGCGGCCTATGAAATCGCCTATCTACCATCAATTTTGTTTACCAATGATAACGGAACACCTATTTCTGTGTATTTTCAGAAGGACAACTCGAAGTATGAATATTAATAAGTACACAACCGCAATTATGGCACCTTCTAACCGTCCATTTCTTGTCATTTCTGTGATGATTGTGTGCGTAGTAATACTGGGAACTTTGATTGTTTCCTTTATTACAGCTGACGAAAAAAAATCACCGAACACGATGGTTCAGATTGCTGGTGGAGAACAAAAAGCTGATGCGTTAGCCGACTATGATGAAGCCTATGCCGACTCCATAGAGAAGCAGAATAAGGCTAATTATGAAAATGCTACAAAACAGAGAAATGGTGTGCATATCCCGTTCATAATTGACGGCAATAAAAAAAATCAGTCCATAGAAGTCAGCGAGGAAATCGCTACATGTGGTTGCACAATGTCTGATGAAGAATTTCATGCAAGGTTAGCGAGAGCTGGTGTTGAGTTTGAAAACAATAGCGATTATGTGAGTCGTGTTGGGAATAGTGATATTTATATCTCTGCAGATAGGTTTCTTGTTGGTGAAGACAAGCAAAAACATCTTTTAGCAGGACAATCAATTCGTTTAGGCGAAGATGGCGCCTTATTGATGGAAAACGAAGTGTCGTTCAGTGATAAAGGCGGTACTGCTCTGTATTTGGGAGTGAATGGAGAAATTATTGACTCTGAAGCAAAGAAAGTTTCCCTTATGGGCCAATTGCAGTCTGCAAATGGAGTAGTCCTAATGTCCAACGGATTATACGCATTTCGTGCCGATAATATGACTCAAATAGGCAATTCAGATGTGTATCAAACCTTTGACTCTCAATTAGTTACGCTAGATGGAAAACCCATTCGACATGCAGGAAATTTTGTTTTCAGAAATCGTGAGCGAGAGCTAGTAGATATTCGTGAGATTGCTTCAAGGTGGGAATCGAGTGTCATCTACCAGAATACTAGAGGGCATCTTGTAAATGGCTCAAACGAGGTTTTCGACAAGCCAGGTATTCTTTTCTCTTATACGGGGATACTAATTGATAATTATGGAAAGCTAGCTGAGCCATTGGCAAATCTAAAAAGGTTGGGGGAGTCTGATTTATTAATAGACGATCGTCAGATACTGAGAGATAGATTTAACAACATAATCCTTCATTATGGCGATGGTGTATCTAGAGGAATTGGGGACAGGTTATTAACTGGCCACATTTCTGTCAAAAATCATAAAGGTGCTGAAGTCTTGGTAGGAGACGATGGTCTACTTTCAGTTCCTATTGGCTCTGGCGGAATACAGTCAGGAATTCTTAAAAATAGCGAAGGGGTAGCATACGACAGAAACGGCCATCTTATTACAAGACAAGGGAAGCTTACTCAAAAAGGGTCATCAGATATATTTTTAACTAGCGATGGCTTGCTGGCAACTAACCAAGGTAAGCCCCTCCTTTTCCGGGCGAAAGACATCTTCATCGATTTCAATAAATACCTTCCTTCCGGTTTAATCGGGTTGAGAACTTATGATAACCAAGCGGTAACTGACCAAAAAAATAATCAATTATATTTGAATGATGATGGTCAATTCGTGAATCAAAGTGGCGAACTAGCTGTAGTAGGTGTCGATATTCTAACGGCTGATAACGTTGTTGTTTCAGCATCGGGTAAACTTCAAAGTAAAGATGATGCACTTGTTCCTGTAGTCAATGCTGATGGAGAACTACTGTTATTCAATGGTAAGGCTGTCAGGAAGAATAAAGACGGACAGTTATTTGATAGTGATGGAAACCCAATTCTTACTCAAACTGGGGGGCTATTAAGATTAAATGATGCAGGCTTCATTGTAACTGAAGATGGTCAGATCGCTTCAATGGAAGGCTTCAGCTTAAAGAATGGAAATAATGTTGAACAAGGTAGCTTTGGAACGCTTGAGCCCTTGCTAAGTGAGGATGGTTTACCTTTAACCTTCAAAGGAAAAAAACTTTATAGAAAAGGGAATAGAGTCGTTGATGAAGACGGGAATATTGTCAGAGATGATTCAGGTTCAGCTCTGGTTATCTCGAAGGATGGAGAGGTGGTTAACGCCTTTGGTGTGCCAATCACAGATGTAAGCTCTAAATCTTCCCCAAATTCTGATGCGATAGAACTCGTTACTAAGAAAGGGGAAAGCGTCTATGTGAATGGAAAAAAAGTGCTTAAAAAGCCAGACGGTTCTTTGGTTTATGAAGATGGTGGACCTGTTCTAGACAGTGAAGGTCGAGCAGTTTTTATGAATGAAGATGGAGGCTTTGCTGATGCTACTGGCCGCAGGGTCGATTTACCATTTACTGATAGGCAAGGACGCACAGTTTCTTCTAACGAAATAATTGAACAGCCTATTCAACGTTCTTCAAGTCTAACATCTAAAGGCAAAGATATTTTCTACAAAGGAAAAAAGGTTTTCCGCAAAAAAGACGGTTCTTTAGTCGATGAAGACGGAAATATTGTCACTACTAAAGACGGTAAGCCGGTGTTCGCCAATATGGATGGCAGCATTGTCGATGCAAAAGGAAACCCAATTAGCGAAAACCTATTCACCGATAAAGATGGGAGAGCAGTATCAAACACTTCTTTAGATAAAGTAGTTCCACAAGGAGTAATGCTTACTAGTGACGGCCAGCCTCTGTTATTCAAAGGGAAGAAGGTCTTTAAACAAAGCGATGGCAGTCTTGTGGATGAGCATGGGAATTTGGTTAAAGACAGTGATGGCAACATCGTTTTTATGGACGAATCAGGTGCCTTTGTTGATTCTTCTGGTAATGAAATTAAAGAGCGCCTATTCAAGAATAGAGCAGGTGAAACAATAAGTCCTGATGATATAGATCCGCCTCGAATGAGCGTTACCGCTAATGGTGAACCGCTCTTCTACAAAGGTAAAAGAGTATTTCGAAAAAGTAATGGATTACTTGTAGATGAAGATGGCAATGAAGTTAGAACAGAAGACGGAAAAAGTCTGCGAATTAACTCAAGTGGCGAACTAGTGGACGAAGATGGAAAGCAAATTTCCGAACCTCTATTCACTGATGCGGCTGGGAATATTGTCGAAAATAAAACTATTGATGAACCTCCTTTATTAAAGACTCCTTTTACATCAGATGGGAAACAAATTTATTTCAACGGCAAAAAGGTATTCAAGCAACCCGACGGTTCGTTAATAGATGAAAATGGGCTGGTGGTTAAGTCGGCGTCTGGCGAAAGAGTTTATGTAGATAACAACGGTAACCTTGTTAATAAAGCTGGTAAACCAATAAGAAATGTACATCTCACTGATAAAAACGGTATTAGTCTCAAGCCAAATGAGTTCAAGGCATTAGATAATGAATTGGTCACTAAGAATGGATCTCCGATTCTTTTTAATGGCAAACGTGTCTATAAAAAGAAAGACGGCACCCTTGTAGACCAGGATGGGAACGAAATTTTACATAATGGAAGACCTGTTAGATTGAACGAATCTGGGGATGCGGTGGATTACTTAGGGAATAAGATTGAGAAGAAGATATTCAAGGACGCCGCTGGAAATGATTTACCCAATGCCGGATTCAAATCTGAGCAGGTGCATGGGCAGCTTGTCACTGCAAATGGAAAACCAATGCTTTTCAATGGTGAAAAAGTTTATCGTCAACCGGATGGAACACTGAGAACTCGTTCAGGAAAGTTAGTTACTGATGCTAACGGAAAGGTTGTTTATCAATCTAAAACTGGCGCATTAACAGATATCAACGGTAGAAAATTGGCTAATAATGTCTTAACTGATATGAATGGCAATTCTATTGCAAACAGTTCTCTAGACCACCCGCCATTGCCACAAGAAGTGGTTACTCTCAACGGTTCCCCTTTGCTACACAATGGAAAAAAAGTCTTCAAAAGAGCTGATGGATTATTAGTAGATGAGGATGGAGTTCCTATCATCGATGATTCTGGCAACGAGGTCTATTTAAATGAGCAAATGGAATTGGTTGATAGTGCTGGTAGAAAAATCTCGAGCCCTTTTAAAAAAGGTAGAATTTCAACGGTACCCAATGGAGGGTTTAAAGCTCTTTCTTCAGGAGAGGGCACTTCAATAGGTCGTTTTAATAGCACTGCAGACGGTTACCTGCTTGACCAGAAAGGTCGTCCAATGACCTATAACGGCAAAAAAGTCCGTGTAGGGAAAGATGGAATGCTCATTGATGAAGAGGGTAATCCAGTTAAGGATAGCAGAGGTAACTTGGTATATATGTCTGATTCAGGTGCTTTAGTTGATGAAAAAGGAGAAAAGTTATCCGGCACTTTATTGGCAGATGGTGATGGAGTTTTGCTTCTTGCTGATGGCAAGCCAGTTACTACTGAAATGAAGCGAATTGGTAGCACTGACTTTTTCGTTACTAGAGATGGGAAAATTGTCGATCAACATGGACGTCCTTTTAAGGTTAATGGAAAAGCAATTGGTATTGACCCTAAAACTGGAAAGCTAGTCGACACTGAAGGACTTCCGATTAGAGATGCATTGGGGAATAGTCTATTTATGACGGAGTCTGGGGCATTGGTAACATCTGATAAGAAGCCTGCCAAAGGGGTTGTTGTGGTTGATTCTGACGGTTCAGTTGTTGGAGAAGACGGTAAGACAATAAAGAATGCTAAGGATCTAATCCCAATTGCAGGTACTGATTTGTATAAGACGTCTACTGGGCTCGTAGTAGACAAAAATGGAATGCCAATCAAGCGCGATGGTGAGCTGCTTTACCTTGATGAAAACAACAAAATAGTAGATGAACTTGGGCGCAGTGTTCGATTTAGAGGGCAGCGTTTATCTGTTAATAGTTTAGGGCAGGTTACAGGTGAAAATGGTGACGAAATTCTCATTAATGATAAACCGGTATCATTGGCAGACTTAAGCACTGAACTTGCGCCAAAAATTGAACCTAAAGGTGAGGCGGGCGATATTCTGAATGTTGTCCCTCAAAAAATAGAAAATCTTAAAGGAAAAAAAGAAGAAGCTTCTTCAACGCGAACCTTTGATGAAAATGTACCTGAACCAAAATCGGCTGAATTAACTAACGAAGCTGTCGACGACTCAGGCAAAATTCCAACAAGTAGGGTTGATTCAAGCGCAAAATCAAGATTGGCTGCGAGACTTATAAATAAGTTAAATGCCATGGAGAAAACTACAGCAAGCTATATGGATTCTATTGAACCCCAGTATGTGAGCCTTAGTAATTATCACTCTATCGATTCTACCAACGGTAAGGTTGAGAAAGAGGAAGTTCACGCAGACGTCAACAAGGACTCTGCCAATGCTGATGGTGGCAATATTGCAATCAACTCTGGCGATACCGCATATGCTATTGTTCAGCACATGATGGATACCGACTTTAATGATGAGCTTGAAGTGGAACTACATATGGCCGATCCTGATAATCCACTTCACCTCGCTAAAGCCTATGCCCAGGTCGAACTGCGTTACGACAATGCCGTTCTAGCTTTTAAGAGATTTTGCCCTGTGGATATTCCTTGCTTTACGTCAAATGCGATAGGTCTAGATCCAGTGACTGCTTCTGCTGGATTAGGTGTCGAAGTAGATACCCATTTTTGGTATCGCTTTGGAGGAGTTTTTCTCGCTTCCTTTGCCAAAGGAATTGGCGAAGGTGTTGAAAATAGCCAAGACAGAACTGAACAAACAGATATCGTTGCTGGCTCAACCGAGTCGACGACTATCATATCAGGCTTGAGTGCAACGGATGTGTTACTACAGGGAGTAGGTGCTGCAGGTGAAGTACTCATCCCAACTTTAGCTCAAAGAGTTAATCGTCCAACTACAGTAAGAATACCAACTAATACTGAGATCTTGGTGAAGTTCTTCGAACATATCCCTGCTTCGAAATTGAATAAAAAACCTTAAAGAAAAGGGGGCAATACGCCCCTTTTTTGTCTTTCCCGACTTATCTTACATTTGTGATTGTTACACAAGCGCCTGATAGTTAACTTGTCCTCAATTAAAGTTTGGGGGCTGAACATGAACCACGATTTACAACCTGATTTTGCTAGTGACGAAGACGATTTATTCACAAAAGGAGCGCCGTCAACTTCTTCAGTTGTTCCTATCAAAAATCAACCTGAGGAAACTGACAGCGAAACACCGAAATCAGAGAGTAGTAATGAAAACTCTACGAATAAAAGTCGAGCAAAGAAAAAAGCGCATCCTAAACCTCCTCGCTGGTTAACAAATAAATACACCATTTCACTTGTCGGGTTGATGACTCTACTGACTGCAACAGTCACCTATGTTGGGCCGAATAAATTTGTTCAGCAACTTGACGCAATAACTTTGCCCTCATTGAGTGATGGGGATATCCAAGATGAAATGTGGCAACAAAAAATAAGTGAATTGAGTACGCAATTTGAAGCTTCACAAGAAAAAGTTGCAGAAATACAGAGTAACCTCGGTCGCAATGCTTCATATCAAGAACAAATTTCTGAGCTAAGAACTAATCAGCGGGAGTTGATCAGCAGAATGGAAGGAATTCATCAAAATCTTAATGCTACGCTCAGTAAATTAGACTCGCTAGAGTCTGACATGCTTACGTTTGCAACAACTGATAGGGATTTTGGTAACTTGTTGTCACAAGTACAGTCAGCAAATTCAGCAGTTCAAAAGTTAACTTCGCAGACCGAACGAAATACCAAGAACTTTGGTTGGTTGGCCAACAGAACAGAAGCTCTGGAAGATTGGAAAGAGTCAAACATGGAGCCGAATAGAATCGTAAGCGAGCAATCGTCCTCTCAATCTAAAGAACTTGTTCAATCGCGTATTGTTAAAGGTAGCCCCGTAAAGCGGGTTGTTCAGTGGGAAATTAAGCTAGCTAGCTTTGAACGTTCAATAGCTTTCCTTAAAAACAAATCTTCAAACCAAAAACTAAGAGTGACTATAGGAACCAACGTTCCAAACTGTGGAAAGGTTTCCTCAATGAATGCAGTTGACCGAACTATTACAGCAGGCACATGTGTTATTAGGTCTTAGTAGTGGATTATTCAAATTTTATTAATGTATTTCACTCAATTGCTGAGCAGATACCAGGCTTATACAGAGCGTTGATTGTTATATCCGCGATTACAGGTGTTCTTTTAACTAACAGTGGAATTCAAGCGATTTCGAGTAGCAATAAAGCGCATCAACAACCAAAAGCGGGAAGCTATTTCAAAGTATTCTTCGGGCCGTTGATGTTCTCGCTGGGTGCTTTACTCGAAATGGGCACATATACAATTTTTCGTACCCAGACCAACCCCATTGTGCTGATGAGTTACACGCCACAATCGGGTGACGATACTACAGTCGTCTTATATGCAGTTAGGTTTTATATCACTTTTATTGGTTTTTTACTTATGGCAAGAGCCACATATGTTGGTGCGATAGGGGCCGACACTAAACGGGAGAATTGGCATTTTGAAGCATTAGCTTTATACGGATTAGCAATCTTGTGTTACGCATTTGACCTCGGCGTGGACATGATTTCAAACAGTGTAGGTCAGGGTGCTTTAGGCACAGAGTATTTTTCTTTTTAATGAAACTATAGGAATAAAGATGAAAAGAAACCTTAAAACAATTCTAGCACTTGCTGTTAGTGGATTAATTTCGACTGGTGCAGTCGCACAGAGCATAGGCACAGGCGCTGATAACCTAGCAAGTGGCGGTAATAGTATCCTCAACATGATATTAGTCTTCTTGGCGATCGTTGGTGTGCTGTTTGTTGCTAGTGGCATTATGGGGCTTATGCAAGGTAGAAATGGCGGTGGTGGCGAAAGCAACGGCACTCACTGGGGGAAAATTGGTGGCGGTGGCGCATTAGCTTCTATCATGGTTGTTATTTTGATGGTTACAAATCAGTTTTTTGGTGACTCAAATGAGTTCGAACAAACTCGTACCTTAATTCAAGGCGGGAGTAACTCAGGTAGCTCTTCTTCAAACTAGTAACCTATGATCAGCAATCTCAAAGAGCGCAAGAACATGCCTAGTGACCTGAACTATCAGGTTACTAGGCGAGAATGGTCTGTTTTGAATGACAATGATTTTTTGTGTAGCTGCTGTGGTTTTCAATCAGCTCCCACAAAAGAAGTCCCCTCTGGCTATGTAGAGGTGTTTGTTAATTCAGAAGGCGAACCTTTTTTATTATGTTCTATCTGTGCTACTTCAAAAAAATTAGGTAGGCAGGTTAGTGGGAGCAATAATCATGGTTTAATTCTACATGTTACCAATCTCGAGCAAGCTCATGTAAGCAATGTTGCCCGTATTACATGTACAAGTTTAGTTTCATCACTTCCGTATGCTAAAGCTGCTCAAAATTTAATTAGCCAATTTCAACACATGCAGGCTACAAAAAAAGACTACCTTTTTTTAACGGATACTGGGTCTGTAATACAAACCGTAACAGCTTTAACAAGCATTAGGGCTAATAAGTTGGAAGAGGCCTCTTCCATTTTTAAGCACCTTAAATACTTTCCATCAAAAGCTGAATACCGGCATATTTTAAAATACTGGCATCAGGTTAACCCTGACTACTTCTCACCACCTCCCTCACTGACATAGGGTGTAAGTCAATGATATATAACCATCCACAAACGTTAGCTGAGCGATTTTTGTCAAATTTTGAATCCTTAGCACAAATTGTCTCTTCTAAGTTGTTAAAACAAAGCCCAAAAGATTTTGTGAGCCTTGATACAGTGCACGGTGATTTTTGTTTAGTGCAAAATGATGGAACCCTTGTTTCAGGTATTCGTATTGATGGGAGTCGCAGCACTGTTTCACAAGAAGAATATGACGACTTGATTGAAACTATTGAGGAAGACTATAAAGCCCACCTGCAAGAGGGGACGCATAGATTTATTCATTATTTTTCTTCAGATACTGACAAAACAAAAGAAGAACTCAACCGGGTCTTCGGTGACGCAGCAAGAGCAACAGCCAGTAAAATTGGCTTTATTGACACAAGTGTAATTGATGAAGAAGTAGATGCACTTGCAAAGTATTGTCATAGTGAGCGCAATTATTTAGTTGTTTATACTTACGTTAGGAATTTAACCCCGACGGAACGAAAGGAGTTGCAGCGCCTAAAAGAAAAACAAGCTAAGGGCATGCCGTTTATGACGGGAGCTCAATCACTTTCGAAAGGCGTTTCCTTTTATGTTGATAAACATGTCAGCTTATTGAACTCATTACGTGAGATGTTTAGCAATTCTAATATTTTTTGCAGAACCATGGATATCCATGAATTAACTTACGATATACGGTTGGCTTACGATAGTGCATGGACAGCTCCCGATTGGAAAGCTGTATTAACTGGTGACAAACATAGCCTCCAGATACCAGAAAAGAGAAAGGGTGACTATTCTCATTTGGGTTACCCAAGACTCGCTGATCAGCTAATGACACGAGAACTTAGTCCATGCGACAGTTCTACTGCGAGGATAGGTGACACTATATATGCCCCATTGTCGGTAGCATTTAGTCCACAAAACCCAAAGCCATTTAATGCGTTGTATAAAGAGCTACAAAAGGCAAATATCCCATTTAGAATTCACTACGATATTACCAACGGTGGTATGGGGTTAATTAGCTTTCAAGACACCTTGGCTACCTTCCTGCGCGTAACGGGAGGCAGCGACAATAAAGATGTACTGTCAGTATCAAAAGCACTGCGAGACTTAAGGGATGGTGGACACGAAATAGTAAGCCTAAAAATTAATATTTGCACATGGGCTTATAACGATGACATCCAGCTTGCTAAAAAAAGACGAGAGTTAATAGCACGTATTTGCCAGTCTTGGGGTAACACACAAGTTGCTTCTGTAGAAGGAGACGTAGTTGAATCTACACTATCTAGTATTCCAGGCTTAACTAGTGGTAACTCTGCGAAGCCTTTACCGTTTGATTTACACAGCACTGCCAGACTTCTTCCAATTACGCAGCCAGCGTCAGTTTGGGAGACAGGTTCTAGGGTTTACCGGACAGTAAGAGGCAAAATTATCCCCTGCCAACCCTATTCTCAGAAACAGTCACATTGGACAAAGTTAGTTGTTGGCCCAATGGGCTTCGGTAAGACCGTTGAGCTTGCATCTGATAATTGGTCGCTAGTCTTGCACCCTGACGCACAAGAGCTTCCATACATTAGACAAATTGACATCGGCCCAGGCTCTAAAGGGCTCGTAGACTTGGTCAGTTCGTGTCTGCCCGAATCTAAGCAGTATCTAGCTCAATATTATAGAATTCAAAACACGAAAGACTTTTGTGTTAACCCAATGGATACGCAGTTAGGTCTAAGGAATCCCCTTTCAGGGCACATGTCGACTTTGATCAACATAGTAAGCACGCTTTGCCTTCCTGATGACAATACTGCTCCCCCTGAAGGTACACTTGACGTTATTCAGGCTTTACTAAAGTTAGCGTATAGGGTTTGCGCTGAAAGGAAGTCTTCAAAAGATTACCATTCAGGCTACATTGAGCAAGTAGATGCGAAGCTTGAAGAGCTAGATTTCAACCCGCCGACAAAAATCCCAAGGTGGTGGGATGTTGTAGACTTCTTAGCTATCAACAAAGAATATCGACTAGCTTCTCTAGCTCAACGTTATGCTGTGCCAACTTTTTCTGACCTAATAGCATTATGTTCGGACGGTAGGATAGTTGACGATTTCGCCGAGTCTAAAACGCCTACGTTCGAACCAATCGTTAAATATGTTTCTAGGAAACTTCGAGCTGCCATGTCAATGTTTCCGATTTTAAGTGGCGTAACTGTTTTCGACATAGCTCATTCAAGAATAGTGTCTTTAGACCTAGATGATGTTACAAAAGGTAAAGGCCCGGAGGCGGAAAAAAGAACAGCGCTAATGTATACGCTGGCTTACCACATCTTGACCAATGATATTTATAAAGGGCCCGACCAACTGAAGGAAATGGAAGGTCCAGTGGGGATCTTCGAACACGATTACTATTCTTTCCACGAACAAGAAATTGCCAGACTTCAGAGAACTGTTAAACGATTCGTTGGCGACGAAGTTCATCGTGGTAGGAAAGTAACTCAATTTCTTGAGCAGCTTGTGACAATGGTGCTTGAGGGACGGAAGTGGGGGGTTGATGTTGTGCTAGCAAGTCAATTAGGTAACGCGTTCCCTGAGGAAATCAAAGAGCTGGCTACTACAATTATAATACTTGGTGCGGGTGGTAAGAAAAATATCGACTCTTTGGTTAACGAGTTTGGCCTCAATGATTCAATGGCGAATTTGTTGAGAAACTCAATTCGCAAACCTGGCAAAGGTGGTTCAACAATGATTGGTCTTTTCGACACCAAAGATGGTTGGTTAGAGCAATTGTTGATGAGTACGAAAGGGCCAATTTTTCTATGGACTGTAAACTCTACAAGAACTGACACATACATAGTTGAAAGATTAGCGAAACAAATAGGGCTTTGGGAAACGAGAAAGTTATTGGTCCACCGATATCCGCAAGGCTCGTTTGAAGAAGAAATAGAAACAAGAAGAAAGCAGTTGGGCGCTGATGATGAAAAGGCGTCAGGTATCCTAGACTCGATAGTCGAAGACAACATTAAGTATTACAACAACTATTTCTATTCCCAGATCGATAAGTCAGTGGCTTAATTGAACTAGAAATACCGCCATTAGGCGGTATTTCTTTTATACAGGTTCATCCTTTCACTAATCAAAATCCAATCGCTTCCAATTCTGCTTTTGTTCTTTACCTCTGCCGGCGCAATAAAACTGCTAAGGTGGGTATGGTATTTGGGGGGGGAGAAAAGAACATAAGGCAAACTCGCAGCATATCCCTTTGCTTTTTCTGCATCCTCTAATCGGATGGATGATTCAGGCCGCAGCTTTATCCGGCGTTTAACCGCAAATTCTGCGTTTTGATGTGCATCTAGTAACAACTTGTCGTGTTCAAGCTTCTCTAGCCAACTTTGACGAGAATAAGACAAGGGAACGGTATGAACCCCTTTATCTATTTTCTGTTTCAACTCTTCGAGCGTATAAGCTTTATGGAGTGGGCGTGAAACCCAATTGAAATTTACGCGGTGAACATCCTCTTTAAATGCATAGATGGTGCGATAAGCCGACGTTGTGATTAAATAATTGAATCGGTCATGCACGTTCTGCCACTTTTCGTAGGCATCATCACTGCTTTTTACTACTGCCGCTCTAAACGCCTTTTTCTCATTATTGATCTTTTCAATGCAAGCAATAATCTCTCGTTTGTTTTTGGTTGCTACTACGAAGCCAGGGTGTTTTTGTACGAACCGGCGTGACTTTTGTGGCGTTTCATCGAATACGTACATGTCCTTATAAGCATCAATAATTTTTAAAATCGCTTCTTGGCCAGTAAACATATCAACATTAATGCTTGAGTAGCCGTGCTCAATAAGTTCCTCTTCTTGTTCTTTAAGTACAGGCTCAATGGCGTAGTAATATGTTGAAGCCGGGCAGGCGCTATCGAGGAGCAGTTCTTCTAGCTCTTTCAGAAACGCTTCAATATTACTCATGTGGAATTGTAGAAACATTTATTAACCATAGTGCTGTTTACTTATACAGCAATTTTAAGCCTATTTACCCACCAGCTCAAATCTATTCCGGTTTATGGGGTAGTGGCAGTGTGTTATAAGGATGGCTGAATTGTAGTATTAAATAATAGGTAAATTAGGAACATGGATGTACTCAAGCTTTTAGAGCTAGACCCAGTAGATGTGAAAGGCCACTTAGCCGTATGGAACGGAATTGAAAACCCATTAGAAACATTTTTCGACGGGCGATTTGAGCAATGGCAGCAAGCTCAAACTAAGCGCAATTTCGGTCGTAACTATATCGTTTCGCTTATCAAGTTGCCCGGGGTTTGCCAGTGGCTATTTGTCGGTGTTTATCTATCAAAAGGTATCTCATCGTCGAGCAGTGACGGAAAATGTCATTACTATGACACTGAGCTTACTACCATAGGCGAGAGCCTTATCGGGCGGCTGGTAGTTCACTTTAAACGTACAGGGCGTAATTCGTATCCCACCGGTGAAACCCTTTCTGGTAGAGCAACGATTCACTCTATTCTACCAGAGCCAATGGCATTCCAAGATTTCTCCGACTTCAAGCATGTGTGCCTATCCCGAAGTGAACTAGAAATGCTGTATCGACACCAATACCCCTCATGGAAGACCGCGCTTTCATCTGTGTCTGGCGTTTATCTAATTAGTGATAGATTAACGGGAAAACAGTACGTGGGCAGCGCCTATGGGGCTGGTGGTTTTTGGAATCGATGGTCAGCCTATGCCAATGGGCATCATGGGGGTAATAAGCTCTTGCGGTTGCTATTCAATGAAACCGGAGAAGGGGGCTTTAGTCAGTTCCAATACTCTATCCTTGAAGTCTGCGACATTGATTTGTCTAAAGAGTCAGTGATTGAAATAGAGAATAGATGGAAAAGAAAATTACTTTCTAAAGAGTTTGGTTGGAACGATAATTAAACTATTCAACATAATTTATTTTGTATTAATTTAATAGTTCACGCATGATAAGTGTAATTATCATGCGTCAACAAATCTCCTATCTTAATTTCATGTTCATTCCATCTAAAATAAATATATGACCAATAGACATTAATTTTCTGTCTTCATTTTTTAAATTCATATCACCACTGTATCGTATGAAATGAGGTTTATACCTGACCTGTACTATCATTGAATTTCGGAAACTTTCACGAATTGATTGCGCTTTTTTCATAAATAGACGGTCGCGATTAGCCAACCTGCTCGTATCGCATGTTACATTGACTGCGACCATGGGTATAAGCTTGTTATTTGCACGAATGTTATTTATCGTTTCTTCTGGTGAATTGAATAGCAGTGTCTCCAACTCTATATCCATCAGTTGCTCCGTTGCTTTGTCTAACGCCTTTTCAATTC
This sequence comes from Alteromonas sp. DY56-G5, assembly GCF_041414725.1. Classification (NCBI taxonomy): domain Bacteria; kingdom Pseudomonadati; phylum Pseudomonadota; class Gammaproteobacteria; order Alteromonadales; family Alteromonadaceae; genus Alteromonas; species Alteromonas sp. DY56-G5. The sequence continues at coordinate 15,864 of NZ_JANHZQ010000042.1, forward strand.
TATTATTGTTGTTGTTGGTTGCGCTGCTTCTTACTGCCTTGCACTCAATAAAAGTGGCGTGTCTCTTACTGAATAAACCTATATCAATGCGCCCCTTTGATCCTTTTTCATATCTTGTTGCTGTCATTTCGGATACTGGCCAAAAGACAGCTTTGTCATTTCGATGCAGATTGTAGGCTGCTTGCATGATGAGTGGCGTTAGGGACACTTCTTTGGCAGCTGTCGGTAAGCATAGTTCTGGCACGATGGGAACAGATTCTCTGTATTCGCAAATTTGTCGACATACTTCATCCATTAGGTCACGTAGAGAAGCTAGCATGTTGTTGGGTGCAAAAATTCTCCAATAATTTTCTTCAATCAACACTTACACTCCTAGCGATTAATTTCACTACGCTATTATATAAATCTGACTGGTTAAGCGCTTCTTGTCGAGGGTTGCCGGTGCGCTTCTTCGTTTGCTTTGCTGCTCTCCAGCCTTCATTGAAAGCCAGTTCGATAATTAACGATAAGCGCTCTCTGTCGTAGTTTTTCAGTCTTTTGGTAAAGCTGTCGAGCATCAATTCGGTGCTATCAAAGTTTCCTTCGCCTAACCGCTGCTTAGCCAGGTCCACATCGTGTTCATATTCGCGATAGTCGGGTGACAATAAAAAGTCTATCGCCTCTTCCAATGTGTCGGCGCCCACCTGCGCTTTAAACTTATCAAGCATATTAAGAGAATGTGATTTTAATTGAAGATTTTTTATTCCTCTGTTTTCTCTATGTTTGTGCGCTCTAAATCTATTTTGAAGCTTTTTAATGGCATCTTGAGTAATTATTTTTCTAAGACAATCATAAGTCTTTTTAGTCTCTAAAAAATCAATGTCTTTATCGTTTATAATTTCTTTTTTGCCACTTATAAAATCGTCGCTTTTTAAAGATGAAATGAATTTATCAAAATTCTTTTCTATATATTCCTGCCAAATCTTATCGTTGCTCACTACCCTGCCCTGCGTTTGCGTTACTTATAACGCTTTTATATCACGGCTATGACCACCCTACTATTGTTATTTTATGTAAGCGTTATATGTAACGCTTTATTTGCTCTCTTTGCTGTGCTATTTTATTATTATAGATAATTATGTTTATATCGATTAATAGCATGGCAAATGAAATCGCGTTAGCGCAAAGCGACTTTTCGCTGAATGAAGAACATCGAAAGCTGGTGGTTCAAAATTTAACTGAACTAAGAGACTCGGTGTGGGAAACGATGTCGTTGAATACGCGTAAGGCTTATCAGTCTGATTTCAATCAATACCTTAAGTTTTGCCGTGCACATGCGTTGCCGGCACTGGCAAGTGATTGGAAAATTACCAAGATTGCATGCCAGGCGTTCTTCGATGAACTTATGGCGTCTGAGCTTAAACATCACACCATCAAACGAAAGCTCGCGTCGGTGCGCTTTTTCATTGGCGTAAGCGAGTTACCCGACCCATGGAAGCACTCCAAGCTTTTCAGTCGTTATGTGAACGGGAAGCTTAAAGAAAAACCAGCGGCGCAAAAGCAAGCAAAGCCATTAAAGTTAAATGATGTGCGTGTAGCAAATCGTGTGTTAAATGTAGACTCGTTATTGGGTTTACGCGATGCGGTGCTGATCAATGTCGCACTCGATACACTTTTTCGCGCATCCAACATTCTGGCCATTGAAGTCAATCATATCGACTGGCAAGCGAAGACAGTTTTTGCCCCGCGTTCCAAAACGGATCAATCGGGTGAAGGCCACTACGGGTATTTGTCTGACGAAACTGCAGAGTTACTGACAAGGTGGCTCGATACCGCAAAAATTACTGATGGTTATATATTTCGCAAACTCTCCCCTAAGCAAACTGTTCAGAAAGAGCCTATGCAATACCAGGCATTATTAAAGAGGTATGAGGCAATTGGTATGGCCATCAACACCGATGGTAAATTTACCTGCCACAGCACGCGCACCGGTGGTGTTCTCACGCTCATGGAGGCTGACGTACCTATGGCAGAAATTGTGCTTTCGGGAAACTGGAAAAGCGAAGCCATGGCTATACGCTATGCTAAACAATATCAAGCTGGTAAAACGGGCATGGCCAAAGTTAGGTGAGCGAGCAGTTTGCCGATTATTAATAGTAGGTTGATAATGAATCAGGCTACTTTAAAATCAAATTTCACTTTACTATTTTAGGAATTATAAATGATAAAAAGGATTATTTTCTCAACCCTCCCTGTGATTTCAATCTCATTATTCGGTTGTGGTGCGACTCTGCCCGGATATAATTCTGGACTATCCTACGAAGATGTTGCGGCGAAGAGGGCACCACTTTTTGAACGTGTAGAAGGCTGGTCTCTTCAACCAGCGTGCACTAATCTTATTGGCCATTTAATGTACGACTACCGCCATGTCTACAGAGAAGAGAACAGTATCCTTGTCGCTCCATTGCTGAAGTATACAGATTATGACATTAGAGGTAACCATGGCACTATGACCTATAGGCGTGGTAAGAATGCTGTTTACAGTTATACATTTTATAAAGACATTAACAGCAACCTTTTAATCGAAGATAATAGTTATAAAGAAAACGATAGTACAAAGACCCCTAAGAATGCTTATTGCGCCTTTTGCACCGATGACGGGTTTACGGATTTTGCGCTAAAAACGCATACTTTTATCGCCGCAGAAATTAAAAAGCACAACAAAAACAAAACCTGCGATGATTTCCAAGAGTTTTTAGGGAATGAAGAGAAAAATTACACTTCTGAGTTCTATGAAATCAGCTCGAAGTAATTCTTTATGTATTCACAACATCTAACTGTGTAAATAAAGTCCGAAGTCGAAATGAATTGCTGCGGAGTCTTGGAAGACTACTTAGGTTTGAAGTACACTTGAGGTGGCTTCAACCCTTGAGGTTGATGATACAAAAAGGAGGGCCATATTTTGACCAAGTTTTTGAATTACACTCGGCATCCAGAATAGCGGACAGAGAGCCATGGCCGGAGGGAAAGCTCCCCTTGTTCAGCTTGGATGCTCACAGCATGTAAAACCCTACCGGCCACCTCTTCACAGTTAAATTATCTTGTGTTTTTTAAGAAATTCCATCATAGCCTCTTGTGTACCAAATGCACCTAACAGCATCCTTCTAGCATGTATCTTAGAATTTTCGTCTTCTGCCTTTAATAAAAGTTCATACCATGTCTTTACTAATACTACTGGTGGTTCTCGCATAAAATTCCCACTTTAGCTTATATCTAGCTAATCAATTCGGTGAATAGTGCCCTTCGTTACTTTGCCAAATGAGAACTAGTCTCCTCGAAAAATTCTATCCCATAATACAGGTGATAGCTTTATGCTTAAAGTGCGACAATTTCTGTAATTAATTATGCAAGCAAGGTAAACGATGCCAACTATTATTTTGGGATTAGAAGATATGAAGCGGTTTGAGCAAGCGGAGGTAGTCTTAACGAACTTGCTAATGTTACAGCACCCTACCGAAAAAAAATTCATAATAAGTCATGACGACATTGTTGTATCAATAGAAGCAGCTATTGGATAGATCCATTCCACTATTAACAATAGAACGCAATTAATAAGAGGATATAATGGGAATAAAGCGGCGCATTGCCGTCTAATCTCAAAGAAGCGTTGACATACACGCTAGCGGCGCTCGTTATATCTGGCTGAGGGAAAACATGAATACCACTGTTTTTAGATTGGCAAAGCTTGCCGAGGCGCCGTACCATTGTTAGTGTGATTACGTCAAAATCGCTTGGTACTTACACCGTCAGTATCCCTTGGTAATCACACTATTATAACTCAAACTAACATATGCAACTCTTCTGCTCTGTTATCTGATAAGCTCTGAACTGCACTCGCTATTAAAACAAATTGCATTGTACCTAATTTCATTACGATTTTTGTTTAGGCATAACTCTGAAGATGTTCGATGTTCCCAGTTTAAAGCCCACAGATGAAAGTCGGCCGCAAATTTTTTATTTACAGAAGCGAGGCCACAACTCATGTCGTCTACAATTACACACTCTTCGTGCTTTGTGCACTCAAACCATTCTTTACTAGATTTCAATGGTATAATCATGGAATCAGTGATTAGAGGACGATAAATTGTGTTAAAACTTTTATTTGTAGAACAAGCAAACAACATTAAAAAAATTAGAGAGCATATGATGGACTCTTTGACATATTTATTCATCATTAATTACCTTAAGCGAGGATTTAGAAAATTCGACTAAGAGATCTAAACCTTGAAGCGTCTCTGGCCTATGTGAAATAATGAACAAAGTCTTACCTGCATTTTTTAACATATTGATGACCGCTCTTTCTGATTCGATATCCAAATTTGCAGTAGCTTCGTCCAAGATTAAGATGTTTTTGTTCAAATATAAAGACCTCGCAAGAAGCACTCTTTGAACCTGACCAGCAGATAAAGAACTTATATTTGGCCCAACTAGTGTCTCGTATCTCATCGGCATCGTCGCTATCTGCTCATGCAATCCAACCAATTTAGCACACTCAACAATTCTATTTACATCTAAATGTTCATCGAAAAAACTTATATTGTCGCCTATCGAACCATTTAACAAACTATCCGTTTGTAAAATTGCCATTACATCTAGATCTGACATATTGATGCTGTCCTTTGGCACTTTGTTACCATTAAGCAAAATTTTGCCCCTAGTCGGGCTTTCTAAACCTAGTATAAGTTTTACAAGTGTGGATTTTCCTTTGCCTGAAGGGCCATATAGTCCAATGGAAGAACCTTTAGAAACACAAAAGTTTAGATCTTCGATTAGATACTCACTCGCCCCAGGATACTTAAAGTACAGATTTTGAAACTCAATAGCTATATCTGACGTATTCGAGAACGTATAGTTTGACCCCACTGGTTGCGAACGAATTGAAGCTATTCTTGTAAGATATATTGATGATTCCTTAATTGAGAAAAAATGCATACTAAGAGATGAAACTCTAGCATTTACAAGCCCTATAGTCGCGATGATTGCCAGAAGTGAGCCAACTGTTATAACCTCGCTTATAAGTAAATGCGTTGAATAGCTGATAATGATTAAAAGTTGTATATTAGCGATCATTGTATGAACGGAGTTTAATTTAAATTTAAAATATTCGTCTTTGATCGTCGCCATCGTGGACTTTGACAGTCTATTATTGAGTCTTTTAGATTGGTTAAAGTAATTTCCGGAGACTCTATATTGTGTCATGCACCTGACAGACTCTTCAGCCATAGAACGCCAGTTGGACCATGATTCAATAGCTTTTAGCGAGTTACTTTTTAATTTTGGAAGCGTATATAACTGCATAGAAAAATTAATAAAAATACCAAAAAAGCAAATAATAAAAATAACTGGTGAGAAAATAAAAAGTACAACAAGCAAAACGAATAAAGCACATGAATCAATAAATAAAAATGTAATATTTTCCGAAAGAACTGTTCGTAAATTAGTTAAAGAGCTTATTTTATCTACAATGCTAGTAGACTCATTTTTGTAAAAAAAATCTAGAGGTATTTTGAACAACTTATTAGATATCGATGAGGAGAACTTAAAGAAAACTGAAGCACCAAACTTTAAAGTAATTTCTGTTCTATAAAGACTTAGTAAAAATGATAATAAACAAATAATGAAGAGGATAAAAGCCGTTGGTGCAATAAGTTGGGAGTTTTTTGTGAAAGCAATAAAGTCTGAAAAATATTTCAGAGATAATGGTATTGAGACCGACAAGATTTGTTCAATAATAGCTATTGAGATTATTAATAATAATGCTTTAATATTCGAACTATCGCGAAAAACAATATCCCTCAACCCTGAATTCGAACCTTCCTTCAGTTCTTTAAAATCAGCGCCTGGCCAACACTCTATTGCGATTCCTGAGAACATATTAGAAAAATCTTCAATGCTGACTTCTCTTCGACCGCTTGAAGGATCAACTATGACCGCGCGCTTATGATTAATTCTTTCTAATATAACAAAGTGGCTAAGAGACCAATGAATAATTACAGGGTGACGAAATTCGTGAAGGTCTTCAATTTCTAACCTTAATACTCTAGAGTCAATATTCAGATAGTTTAATATCTCACAAATTTGATAAGAATTATTTCCTCTTATTGAAGAAGGAAAAGATAATTTTATTTTGTCAATAGAGGTACTATAGCTAAAATAGTCAGCAACCATTGCAACACAAACAATTCCGCATTCGGCAATCTCGGCCTGATAAATTTCTTTAACTCTTGTCATACGGAAATAACCTATTAAAAATCGTTTTCTCTGGGAGTTTTATATTTATTTCGACCGGTGTCCCTAAAGGGAAATGACCTATAACATCTTGATTTTTAACTGAAAATTGTAAAATCGCCTCGTTTCCTAAAGATTCACTTTCTTTTATATTCTCATTGAATACTGTTAACGATATAATTTTTAATAACTCCCCCTTAATAACAATATCACGAGCATTTTGTTTATCTCTAATCTTAAAGATAGCTTCAGAACCGATTGGTAGAAAGTGAGAAGATTCCAATTGAGCTTGAGACCGAACAATAACTTGTGAGTCATTATTAATTGAGTATCCAATTATATCATTTTCATTAACAAAGGAGTCAGAATGAAGAAATGGGCTCTTATGAAAATCACCATTTTTCTGTAATTTTTGGGAAAAATAATTGTTCTCAATATAGTTTTGTATATCGAATTGGACGTCTTTAGACAAAAGCTTATAGTTATTTCTTTCTAATTCCAATCTCTTCTCTAAATTAAAAACTTCGCTATTTGCGATTTTTTTCGATAAACGTAACTCTTCCAAATCATTGACTAACTTTAATATTTGCAGCTCTGAATCAGCATACCTTGCTTTTGAATTTGCTAATTCTGCTTTCGAAGTAGCGCCGAATTTTTCCGCTTCATAATTTATTCTATAAATTTGCTTGAAAGAAATTACCATACTTTTAAGCTTCTCTCTTTGAAGCTCTAAGTTTTCTATTTTATTTGAAAGCAGTCTGATCTTTTTTTTCTTTAACTCCAAATCACTTACTATCTGTTTAACAATCAAACTAATATTTTCTTCCAAAATTCCAAGCCTTTCTTTATATAGGCTTTCAATTATGTTTTCTTTTCTTTCAAAAAAAAATTTTCCTGTTTTCTTTGATATTGTAAATAAAACGCTTTCACTCCTTCCTATTTTTTCATCATTAAAATGAACAAACCCAGCTACAGGTGCTTTGTAGACCGATATATCGGAATGATATGTTTCACCATAAAGAGACATTTTTCGAGGAATAGGTAGATAAAAAACAATGATAGTTAAACAAACAATCACTAAAGCAAAAAAAAATATAAATATAATACTCGATTTTTTAAATTTATATTCTAACTCAGAGATACCATTATTATTCTTGGTTAAAGCATCGATTCGATAAATACTTTTAGCATTACCATAATAATCAAACTCACTCGACATAAAATTTATCTACGCTAACGTTTTCATCAACATTGTTACCATTTAAAAGGAAATTTATTGTTTTTTGAAAAACTTTACATTCGGGGAAATACAGCTCAAGGAATAAATAAGAACCGGCTGGATTTACTTCTAGAAAGTAGAGATTATTATCTTTTCCCATAATAAAATCAAAAACACCAAAATTTAAATTTAGGCTCTTGAGCATTTTCCGACACAGGAAAATGAGATTGTCTGTTGGCAAAAATAATTCAACACAAAACTCTTCTTTGGGCCAAATACGCCAATCAAACCCGTACGCTCCAGAATTTGGACTAATTTTGCAACTGGCGTAATCATCTTCCCATAATGCAATTCTAACTTCATATTTTTTTTCAATAAAATTTTGGAAGATTCCCGGAAGAGATACAATGGTTAGTTCTAAAAGTTCTTGACGTTTTATCAATGTTGGACCAACAAATGAGTTATCTGCCACGCCTTGAGATTGCAAAGGTTTGAATAAAACTTTCTCTCCAAATAAATTTAGCACCTCGTTCTTATTGTTACCAATATATGTTTTCGGAAGAGTAAATCCTAAACTCTGTGCAATTTTGTGTTGAATTAACTTGTTTTCAGCGTTACTCGAGTATGGGTGCTTAACCATAGAATTTGAACTTTGCGAAAGCAATTCAATATAATATTTAACAAATTTGTTAAAATTGAATATTTCAAACTCATTTCCATCGTATATTCGCGCATTGTCTACTTTCGGTATACGCCAAAACAATGACGAAAAACAACTTTTATCTAGATCATCTATAAATGGAAAGCTGCCTTGAGAAAATTTTATACCACGCTCAGACTCGATTTCGTCAGCTATGTTAAGGTATTCGATTCCTCTAACTGTTAAATATCTTTCAAGAGACTTAACTAACGGATCTTTATAATTTATTTCGTTCGAGATTAATATCATATTTTAAAAGCCCCTAAATAGGGGCTACACATTAATTATTTTTCTACTGGATCAGCAAAGCATATTGTTTTGCCATTTTCACTTATACAACAAACAGGTCCAGCTCCAGAAACAGCTTTCATCTCCTGTTCTGATAATACTTTTGTTACTTTATCCGTTAGTTTCTTCTGATCTTTATTTTTACCACTAAACATTTTAAGCATAAAAACTCCTTGATTTTTTTACAATGCTGAACTATTCAGCTTTATAATAGTTGATCAAATTGTTTATTTATTCAAGCTCGTCAGTAGGTTAGTTTTTATGAATTTTTTTTTACATAAGGAGCTGTTAAGATCATGAATCGCGAATTCAATTCCGAAGTGCACCACTCGCTAAATTAAGTTGCCTTTCGTAATTCATTGATTACTGCAATGGTCTGCTTATAGCCAAGACATTTTTTTGGCCTTAGGAAGATGGGGTTCTAACCCGTTTTCACGGACGGTTTAGTAAAGACGTAAACTTGTTGTTTTCATTAGCAAGTCTACGCCGCATTCTTGGATTATGGGACCGTTCTACATAATCAAATATATCTGCTCTTGCTTCATCTCTTGTTCGGTATTGCCGATAGTTAATGCGCTCCCGCTTCAACACATCGAAGAACCCTTCACAGGTAGCATTATCTGCACAATGGCCAACCTTACTCATGCTACTGGTTAAATTCTTCTGCTTTAGCAGCCGTTGGTAGTCTCCACCGGTGAATCGAGTACCGCGATCTGAGTGCAAGATCACGTTATGCTGTTCCTGGCGCTGCCAGACTCCCATCTCAACCGCACGCATCACCATATGGCGTTCCTGTCGATGATGCATCGACAATTTAACAATGAGTTTGCTGAACAGATCCAGCACGACACACAAATAGAGTTTTCCTTCCAGCGTCACGACCTTTGTGATAGCAGTCATCCATTTGGTTTCTGGCTCACGGGCGTAAAAGTCACGTTTTAAATGGTTGGATAGTCCGGCTGCGCGCACTGATTTTCGCTTTGCACCTCGGCCCTTTTTACGTGACCAGCCAAAAAGTCCATTCAGAGACACCAATCTGGCCACACGGTTTAAACTCGCTTGCTTGCCTTCAGCTTGCAGATCCTCGTACATCCGAGGTGCACCGATAATCCCGCCACTGTCATCATGGATCTCATGCATTCGCTCTACCAACCTGGCATTAGCAAGGTCTCTTTTACTTGGTTGACGCTCCACCCAAGCGTAATAGCTGCTGGGAGAAACGTTCAAACAACGACACATGAGGCCAACTGAGAATGTTGCGCGGCAACCCGATATATCCAGATACCTTACGGTAACTCTTTGGCGAAGAACGTTGCCGCTTCGCGCTTCCAGCGACTCAGGAGGTTAGGAATGATACCAATATCCAATGCAATCTGCTCACAAATGGCATCACGCTGCTGGGCAAGTAATACCGCTTTGCGTTTGAACTCTGGGGAATACTTTCTTCGTTTGGTCTTAGACACTCCTTTCTGGCACAGTATGCCTTTTTATGGATGTGTCCGTAAAATCTGGGTAGAACACGAAAACGCATACCTGATATTTGTGCTCCTCATGCGGCGAGGATTAGGCATTCTTCCTATGCAAAAAGTGTGTTTGAGCGAATTTATACTGACTCCATTCATGGCAATGGTCGATGAGCATATACAACAGCACTATCTTAAAGCGTTCCCCCCCGTTAGCGAAGATTGCGAATGGCTGATAGAAGCTACAAAGATAAACGCAGAAGGAGGTTTACTCGCGAGTGGAATTAAACAAATCTCGCCACGAACTCAAACAAAGCGCTTTAAATGCTGTCAATTGCGCTAATTCAGATTTCGAGGGGATGGGCGCAACACCCCAATTAGTGTTGATTTGCTATCGGGTGATGAGCTTTCAAACCATATGTTGCATGCTTCATTTAGTTTGTTGAGTAGCTTGTATTCGTCTGTTGGATAGTGCCACTTGAACTTTGCACCAGAACCAGAAAAGCTGTTTACCCAATCAATATCTACTGGGTTTTTCTGCTCAATTAGATCCATAAGTATCGCTTTCGGAGAGCTATTTTCAGAAGCACATCCTCCTATTAATAAGGGGATAACAAGTAACATGTTCTTCATAATCATTCCTTGATACTACATTTTCAATATTTATAAGAGACCAGAACAATCTTTTTCGCAGTCATAGTCTAAGATCCAACTGATGAAAGCGTCCGAAATTGATATTAAAATTGGCTGGCAATTTTGTACTCTACGCCAATATATTGATGTTCCTTTGAAGTATCTCTTTACCCCTAACCCAGATTAGGGCCATCAGTTAATTGTTGTCGCTCTGCCAGTTCATGCTTTATTTTCACTATCCACTCCCCTGCGCTTTGGTGTAGGTTTTCTAGTGTTGCTTCGTCAGTTATATCGAGCTTCGCTGCAGCGGATAGTATTGGCCCGGGATTAGCCAAGAACGTGTCTAATTGCTTGTGAAGTGTTTTAAATGGGGCTTCGCCATAATGCCGCTTTACCTCAGCCCATGCTTTTTGGCTAGGAGCGCCCCACTTTCTTTGCATGGTCAATAAGTCGATGAAGTCTTTTTTGTCAGGGAAAGCATACCTGTCAGCCAGTGCGAGAAGTTTAGTAATGTAACAGCTGTCTTGGTCTAGTGCCGGCACAGGTAAGCTGGTGGTTTCAGCCATACTTAGTCGGTAGTCGCTAAAAGAAATAAATTCTAGCTTTATTGGTGTATCGTTGACCTTTATCGCGGTTCTAACACCGTATCGGTCTGCACGTATTTCTCTAATTAACTCCAGCTCACCGCTAACCAGGTCACCAAAACTAGATGAAGATACCTCAGAGCGAACCGCACGGTATGATTCGATAGAAGGACAGACAAAATCAATGTCTACAGACTCACGAAATTCATCAAGCTCCATGGCAATGCGTGTGCCACCACCAAAGAGCACCTTGTTGTCCAACAAGAATGCTTTGTCAAACTGAAGTAGCGCCTCATGAATGGCGTTATGTCGTGCTCTTCTATACATCATCACTTATCCATTGGGCATAAATACGCCCTTTCCTTCTGTCTCAATCAATTCCTGTAAAAATGCATGTTCAGCTTGGGTCATTTCAGCTTCATCAACAAATCGCCACCTGCTCTCGTAATACAGGTATGCATCAGCCTCTGATAATTCAGAAACATTTTGCATATCCCATAAAAGAGACTTTAAAACTGGGTATTGGTCAACGTTTATCATAAGGGGGAAACTACCTTAACTGTAACACTAGCGATACTAGCGTTTTTGAAGTGAATTTTCAGCTAAATAAGTCGGGTTTACTGGGTAGTGACTATTATCCAATGGTTTTTGTCTTGTGGCGCTCGTGCAAGTGATAGATGAGTGAATTACGCGATTGCTTTTAGCTAGTTATAAACAGTGTTTGAATTGTAATTTGACCTAATCGCCGCGTTAAAATTACAATTAACTGTATATTTGTACAGTTAAGCGTTTTTATGAAAGTAATCCCTATTAAAGCACAAGCCGGTCTCATTGGTTTTGAATCCGCAGCAGCTGAATATACCGAAATGGAGCTCAGTTTAGACGAACTTTTGATTGAAAAACCTTCCGCAACGTGGATTGGTCTTGCTCAGGGCCACTCAATGGAATTGGACGGTATCTTTGACGGCGATATCCTCATCGTTTCTCGTGCTGAAGAGATTAAGCACATGTCGGTCATTGTCGCAGTGCTAAATGGCGTATTTTGTTGTAAGCGATTAGATCTCCACCAGCGCGCACTCATATCGGCTCAGCGAAATGCTCGACCTTATTTTCTTCGTGACGGTGACGACTTTTCTGTTGAAGGGGTAGTAACCAGGTCGGTTCGCATACATAAGCCACTAAATCGAAAAATAGGCGCGTAATGTACTTTCTAATTGATTCTACGAGCTTCTATTGTTCAGCTGAAAAGGTGTTCGCTCCCCATCTGCGTAAGCGCCCTACCATCACCCTAAGCAAATGACGGCGCAATTGTGGCAGTTTGCCCTATTGCAAAGCGCCTCGGAATTAAGAAATTTGTCCCCTTTTTTCAGGTTAGGGATCTTGTTAATAAACACAACGTGGTTGTGACCAGCTCAAACTACGAACTCTATCAGTCACTGAGTAATAAAATGATGGATACGATTGCTCGGTTTGCAGATGACGTTCATATCTACTCGATTGACGAACTGTTCGCACGTTTTGATAAACCACTAAATCATGAAAGCTGGCTTTCCCTAGGCCTCGAGATAAGAAAGACCGTTTGGAAAGAAGTGCGCCTACCCGTAGGCGCCGGTGGAGGACCAACACCAACATTAGCGAAAGCAGCCAGTCATGCAGCAAAGCGCATTGAGGGATACCGCGGCGTTGCCGTTATCGCTTCAGATGAAGAGCGGGTGGCCATACTTAAACAAATGGCAGTGACGGACGTCTGGGGCATTGGAAGCCGATTGGGGAAAAAACTTGAATTTATGGGTATCCACAGTGCTTATGAACTCTCTAAAAAATCGCCGACGTATATGCGCAAACAGTTTTCTATTCTGGTGGAAAATACTATCAGAGAGCTTAATGGTGAAGTTCGAATAGCGTGGGACGATGTAAGGCCAGACAAGCAGCAAATATACAGCACCAGAACGTTTGGGGAGCGCGTGACCAGCAGCAATGAGTTACATAGAGCGCTTGTAGGCCATTGTGAAGCGGCAATGGCTAAATTACGAAAGCAAAATAGTTTAGCCGGTGCGATGACCGTCTTTGCTTCAAACTCACCGCATGATGATACCGCGTTCTACCGGAAATCAGCGTATCACCAGTTCGCGGTACCCACACTTGATACGCGTGTTGCATCTAACGCGATAAAAGCGTTGATTGATAAAATATTCAAACCAGGCGTGTGTTTTTACAAATGCGGTGTAGGGTTATTGGATATACGGCCGCAAACCCATTATCAAGGAAACTTGTTTGAACCCTCTCAAGTTAATGCCGGGCTGATGCACGTTGTTGATGCAATCAACGGTCGCTACGGCAAAAGTAGCATGCAAATAGCATCTAAGGGCTTCGGTAAAAAGCACGCGATGCGCAGAGATTACCTATCAAAGCGTGCAACAACAAGGTGGAGTGATATACCTACAATCGTTTGTTAGACATAAGGCATCGACTTACTGGATAGTGCCAGATAAACGTACCAATTCACGGTAGGAACCCCTAATACCTTTGGCTTAGGTGACTTGAGAAAGTTAACGATTTGCTCTTCTACTCTTTTTCTGCTCATTTAAAATTCCTGTTGTTTTTCAACTCCTGAATAATACTAGTTAGGTTACTGTTTTTTGAGCTCACCACAAGTGATGCTGCGTATTGTTACACTTTTGACTTTTAGATATTTAAATCAAAAAGAGCATGTTTTCCCTGCGAACAAATCAAAAATATTGGTACCATAATCAAAAGAGCAGCGTGAAAACTCTATTTTCCCCTATTGACGTGGATTTATTAAGAAACCGGAAATAGTTGTATGTCTGGAAGGCTAACAAAAAGTGAAATTGCGGATATTATTAGCGAATACTCGTTTATTAGATGTAATGAACAAAGCATAAATCGTGGCGGTTACGTAGCGCTACATAACGTCAATCATTGCGTTTCCCACTTAATGACTGAAATAAACTGCGAAGATGTTGATGAGACAACGCTAAGGCATAAAATTGAGGGTTTACGCCTTACAGAAGACAGGCTTAAATCCTTGCTTTCTGAAGAAAATGAAGAGATAAGTTGGTTTACTAGGGAGCTGTTTAAAGGGACAGACATCGACCCTGAATCTGCTGGCACCCTAATAAAAACGATTGCCGAAAATATAGTTGAGATATCTCGACAGGAATATGCACACTACGTCACGGACGGGTTATCTGCTGTTTCAACGCTCGATAATGTTGCAAATATACAGGCGCTCATTGATAGCCGACAATTTGACTGACTTTTAGCATTTTCAGGGAGGGAAAATATGGTTGAACTAATCTCACTGTTTGAGCGCAATGACCAAGAATGGAAACTAGTACCGACGAAGTTTACGCAACCGCAAGACATCGCCGAATTACTCGAATTTGATGTGCCGGCGCCTCTAACAAAAGAAGGCCTGAAAAAGCATCTTGAAGCCCATATAAAGAACCTGTTAGCGAGCGAAGCATTACCAGCAAACGATTTTGATACCATACAAAGTCATATCGCTTTGAGATATTTTATCGCTGATGAAAAACAACATGGCCATGCCCACACTTTTTTGCGATTACTGCGGTATTACATTGGCGTAACAGAACACTATCCATCATCACCACAGCAATGGAGAAAGATAAAATCACTGCTAGAGGCATATGCCTTTCTATGTGATTACGACAGCGATAAGAGCATGGCTTTAAGTAATAATAATCAAAACATCATCATTGCAAACGCTGCCAAGACGCTCATCGCCAAGGGGTATAATATTAGTATTAAACTCGGCCGCGTAGAGTTTGATAAGGACAGTGAAGAGCGTTTGTTTGAAGCCTTGAGCTATCGATTTAACAAAATGGGGTATTTTGCGTTAGAAAACACGCTTCACTTAATGGGGAGCTTTTATAACAGGCAAACTAAGCGCTACTATTTTCGACGTTCACCTTCACCAAATAGAAAACTTGAACCCAGCATCCCATGGGGTTATCTGTTTAATTTGAGCCTGGCCAATCTACATGAGCCTGTAAAATCTAAAAAACTAAAAAATTGGTACAATGAATGCGTAGAGTTGGCGCAGTTGTACTTCTGTATTCATGATTTACAGACGTTCAACGTTTATCAAGATATGTTCCATACTCACAACACCATACTGCCGGCGATACAGAAGCAAATATTGTATGACCAGCATTACGCGCTTGACCAAATTAATGCTGAGCACATGATAGCAATGGTTGAAGGTCAGTTTGCATCACCGCTAGTGACAACTAAGGGCTTCAACGCAACTATCCATATTGATTTACTTAAATGGGCATCAAAACAGGCTACGCATGATTCGCCGTTGTTCTTTACCCCCCAACAACTACTGCATCCGCTAGGTTTGAAGTACACCTTAGATGAAATCGAAGCTGTGCTCACCGAATTATCCCAGGATGCAAAAAAACTTAACCGAGGATACCTTCAGCCGGAAGATATTAGTCAGCGAAATTACTTTATGAAGCCGTTTATAAAAACAGGCGAAAAATATTGCTATGTTAACCCTACACTTTGCAATTTTGGGTTCTACTTCTCGCTTGAGCAGAAACTCAATCCAAATCGAAAAAACGGAAATATAGTCGGCGATATTGCAGAAGAGCTTGTCAGCAGTTTGCTCACGAAGCATGGTGTTACGTTCTATGCTGGAAAAAAATACAAAGTTAGCGATGCTATACGCAAAGACCTGAAGGTTGAAAGTAAAGAACGTGAATGTGATTTTATTATTGAAACAGACGACACCATTATTTTTCTTGAGCTAAAAAGAAAGACACTGACATCCTTCTCTCGAGCAGGAAACACAATGAAGTCAATCATTGATGTATCACAGTCACTCTTCCATGCGCTTGCGCAGACAGGAGTTCATGAGTATACCTTGCGAAAGCAAGACAAAATAACCTTTAAGGACGGAACAGAGCTATCTTTGAATGGCCGTAATGTAGAGCGCGTTGCCTTGACATTATTTGGTTACTTCGGGCTACAAGATGGTTCTTTCGTCCATATGATACTAAAAACGTTGATCAACGCCAGGATACAAAGCGGCAATGAGGAAGAAGATAAGAAGGCCAATAAATACTTGGAAGAACTCCGATCTCAGTATAAAACCGATATTTTTCAAGAGTACTATTGTAAAGACAACCACAATTCTTTCTTCAACTGCCGTTTTTTCAGTGTTCCTCAACTACTCACCATGCTAAAGAACGCGAAAGACAACGAAACGTTTCTTACTGAATTTAATCGAACCAGGCACATGACTGATGGCTCAAAGGACTGGTTCAAAGAATACGAGTACTACAGAAAATTGAGGTGATGAATGCTCAAATGCTTAACGTCGTTGTTTTCTAGCAAGAAAACAGCTAACAGCAGTGATGATACTTCACTGAATACAAATAATAACACCGTGGCCAATGCGCCAGTTAATAAGACAGAAAAGACATCAAGGTTTCAACCCAAAATGGAAATATCCCAAGACCTACTGGATGAAATTAAAAACTGGGAAATCATTGAACTGCCACGCCGCATTTATCACGGCTGTCAATCCTCTGACACCAGCGTCGACATACAAAAACTAACACTTATTGGCAATAAATGGTTTTCAACGAGCATGCATTATGCTGGCTCATACGCATGGCATTTCATGAGAAACGCGAATCCACCAGCAAATTCTAGGTACTGTTTAAAGCTCTCTTCATCAAAAGTGTGGCGCGGTATAAAAAGGCCTGATGACTTTAAGGACTTACCAAATTTCCTCAGTAAATGCTTTAAGCTATCGGGCTATAATAACAGTTTTCAATTCCAACATACGTTGCAGCTGCACTTACATGAATTGTTTGGACGTGACTCAGACATCATTGGCTATTACTGGGCGGACGGTGGTGATGGCAATGATGAAATATGTATTCCAGAATGTCAGGAATATTACAAGGTAGAATCAGCGACCCTACTACCGGATGAAAAAGAGGAGTTTGATAAAAAGTTTGGCAATAAATAACCAGATTGGCATGTGGCTGGATTAGTGTGATAACCGAGAATTGGTATCTGAAATCTGTCGAACCATATATGCTTCTCTACCTTCATAAATCGGACGCTCTTCGGTAGCGTTCGTTTCATCTATGAGAGAATAAGACGTCTAATACCAGTAATGCTATCACTGTATAGCTTGTCCGTTGATAAATACTTTAGGTACTGCTTTTCCTGACCCAATGACTATTTGTTACACCAGTAAGAGAACCAATGTCGGTCACACACTCCGAACCTCTCCCCTTTTTTCATAAACACCTAGATATTCACTTAACCAAGATCTATGAAGTTCTGAACCGGCCAGCAATTTTCTTAACCATCGTGGAGCTAACCACCGGCTGTAGCCCCAAATGTATGACCAATGCAAAATGTTATTAAGCAGGATATTTCACCACTTATGGTTACACTTACTATGTTATACGAAATTACGAAGGTCAAAATAGCTTAGTCTAATTCGATAAGACGCGATTTTAGGTGGTTTAACAAACTTTCATAAGGGTACAGCGAGTTAAGCTTTGTACTCAATACATTGTTAACACACTTATAGAAATTGGAGCAGCTAATATGAGTACACCTATTATTGAAATTATACGAGACCTTTCAATCGCATCACAAAGCCACGTCATTAAGCGAAATATGGTGGATGAAGAGCCTCTAAAGGTATTGAGCAAGATTTTACCCGTAGTACATATGAAAGAAGCAGTAGAACACATTCCTGTCGGTGCGTTTGGGAATATGAGTCAAACTCGGATAACTGGTATCCCCTCACATGAGCCCACATGGCTTGGGACACTAAAAGAGTATATTCACGGCGAGGGATGGACAGACGAGGTAATTGATTACTTCAAAAGTGAAATAAAGGACCAACCATTCCCCGCCGCTGGCGCTAGAGGTGTATTACAAGTGCACTCTTACAACGGAATATGTTTTGCGAGCAACGGTAGTCACCGGCTAGTGGGGTTAGTGTGTTATTTAGCCGCGAAATACGGTGATAGCGCCATAGCTAAAAGTGTGAACCACCGCGGTACTGTTTTTGATAGTGACGCGCTAGCGCTACTTCAGCGACTGTACGGCCATTCTACCACCGGAATAAAGTTAATGAGTCGTATGGAGTTAGAAGGAAACGTAGAAGTGGGTGTAAGTAATCTTATCAACATTGATGAGCGATATTATACGTATAAAGATGGAAAGTTTGTGTTGCTATGGCCACAGCCTGCTACTCGCCTTCAAAAGCTTCTCAAAAGAGAGGAAATCCGCAAACATCAGGCTAAGTTTGAAAAGCAAAAGTACACAATATTGAATCATGAAGACTTTAAGCGATTAATTGAAACAACGTGGCTTACTCAAGCGCTCGCAATACATAATAGAACCAAAAGAAAGAACTACGTATAATGAGAATTTAAATGTGAGGGCACCATATTGGCGCCCTTACGCCACTTAGAACCAGCGCTCATCGATAAAGGCTAATTCTTCAGTCACCACATCAAGGTCATGACCAATTGTAAGGGCTTCGAATAAGGGAACAAAAGAGAGATACATCTCATTGAGGTATTCCTCACCGAGAGGATTAACTAATCGATCGTCCTTATCCTGATAATCATCTAACAACTGTCGTTCGCTTGCGCTCCAATCGGCGTTGCGTCGCGAGTTATTGTAATACCAATAAAGACGAGAGAAGTTTACGGGTTGAAATAAATAAAAAACTTGTTCGAAAGACACCTTTGAGATGATGTTGCGATTAGCAACACAGCGTAAAAAGAAAACAATAAAGATAAGCCTTATTTCGGCCTGCCGGCTGAACGTCCCCTCCCCATTCTCGCGCAAACAACACAATGCCGCAGATAATTGCTTGTGTTGTTCAAAATGACGCAAATAACGAAGGTCCGGTATTCTGCGTAAATGCCTCACAAGCACGGGATACCACGATGATGGCATGCTTTCATGCCATAAATCACTCGTCATCGAACTTAACTGATCAACGGATTCGCTATCAATACTGTCGATGTATCGCATAAACACCTCGACAACCGCGGGTGAGCTCGCATGCCAATCCAAATTGTCGGATTCGATGCTCAAGCGTTTAAGTAACTGGACCGAGCAGTCTTTATTTTTGACAACTAACTCTGATTGGTTTTGATAGCCAAGAAGCTCCGCGTACAAATCCGCAGCTTTGGACGAAGATATAACGTTGTCGCCCAATCGGTCTTTAATAGCCGCGAGCAAGAGACTGTGACGGGCTTTTTTAGCTGCGAACGGATTTAAATTAGACATAAATTATCCTCAATGTGTATTAACATCGATATACTGCGCTTACATCGATGCTCGAGAATAATTACGAGAAGCGATGGTATTCAAATAGCTGTCTTTCTCCATTACGCAGGGTGGGCGGTCGCAGCAGGATAACCAGCCCATTATTGTAGGGACATCTAGGCAGAAAAACAACACTAGATGAATCCGACTTATCGATAATCTTATAGTTCTATTCAACACAAAGTGCGTTATAAAAGGGGGCGCGTAACCAAGCGCCCTACTAACAACGAAAAAGTGAATAACTCATCAAACACCAGCAAATCCAACGAATAAACCATCCACAACCTTGTTGATAACTGGGTAAAGAAAATTACTACGGCAACATACCCTAAAATTCCCTAAACCAATAAATCCTTTTCTCACCAACACAGCATAAGAACCCTAGCCGGACTCATTGACTAAAGCGCAAGCTAGGACGACTCACCCACAACAAAGGACTCACCTCACACACCACTATACATCCACCAACCTGCCCCATAGTAAACGTGCGTTACTTGTCCACTACCTGTGACCCACTTTCGTTTACCTCCCCTACTCACTCACCAATTTCTCACGTTCTACCTGCACAACTGCGCGGAGCGCGCTGCCGCCGCAGCGAAGCTGCGGGAAGTTTGGCAAGACGGTATAGGGGTATGTTGCCGTAGTAATTGGCAGGTGGTTGTGTTTTTTCTTCAGAATCACGCGTACTATGGTCATTCCGTACTACACTGGTACCTACCACACCTATTCACATTAAGGACGATTATGAATGTACGCAAATATCTGGTTTTAGGCTCGTTGGCTTTAGCCGGATGCCAGTCTCCCGTTGATGATATGCTTAACAACAATTTTGTGCAGATAAAGGCTGAGCCGGCACCCTCACAAATCATTGGGTTCTGGACAGGTAACATGGGCCCTTACCTCGCGAGCCTGAGTTTCGATAAGTCGGGTAACGGGTACTTTTGCTATTCCTACGGAACAGCGGACGTTATTCAAAAGGTTAAATACGCTGAAGACACTATCTTTATCCAAGATGGGGTTTTGCGCCCATCCCCTCGAAATCGGCATCAGAATGATGACGGCCAAATGAACGCGCTTTTTGTGAATTCT